>JBOFLG010000112.1:0-5137 GCA_051657745.1 Dermatophilaceae bacterium
GTGGCGGCGCTGAACGCACGGGTGACAACCGCCCGGTTCGGCACGGCATTCAGCGGAGCCGTGCTCGACTCCGCCTCGGACTCCGTTGTCTGGCAACGCAATGGAACGACCACGAGGATCCCGGCGTCGACCACCAAACTGGTCACCGCGGCCAATGCGCTCACCGTGCTCGGCCCAAACCGCCGCTTCCGCACCACGATCCGCCAGGGCAGCACCCTCGACCGGATCGTCGTGGTGGGCACCGGCGATCCCTCGCTCTCCACCGCCCAACTCGACGGGATGATCCGCACCGTCGCGACCACGCTGAACACCCGCCGGGCGAGCGTGCCGAAGGTCTATATCGACGATCACGCGTTCCCCGCCCCGACGCTCGCCACCGGCTGGAAGCCGAGCTACGTTCCCGACGCGATCACCCCGGTGCGGGCCCTGGTCCGGGACCAGCGCGAGGGCGCCGATACCAGCGCCGACGTCGGCCGTTACGTCACCGCCCGGCTCCGCGCCCACGGCCTGCACGGTGCGGTGTACTACGGTCGCACCGCTGCGACAGCGAGCGCGCCGGTGCTCGCCTGGAGCGACGGCTCACCCGTGGCGAGTGCGGTGAGCCGGATGCTCCTGCACAGCGACAACGAAATTGCCGAGGCGCTGCACGCGCTGGTCGGAGACGCGACCGGTACCGGAACCACCTGGGCCGGGGCCCGCACCGCGCAGTCGCGGGCCCTCGCCGGGCAAGGCCTGACGGTCGGCGCGCTGCACGACGGGTCCGGGCTGTCCCGCGCCGGCCGCCTCTCGGCCGTGCAACTGACCCGGGTCGTCGACCGTGGCCTCGACTCCCGCAACGCCGCGCTCTGGCCGATGCGGTCGGCATCCGCCATGCCCACCGCCGGGCGGACCGGCACGCTGGGGCCATCGTCCGGCCGGTTCACCACCACGCCGTCCTCGTGCGCCGCTGGCCGGGTGTGGGCCAAGACCGGGCGCCTGGCCGACGTGGTGTCGTTGGCCGGCTGGACGGTCGGCACCGACGGCCGGGTGAAGGTGTTCGCGTTCGTCGTCAACGGCAAGTCGTCGACCACCACGCTCAAGCGCGACGTCGACCTGCTCGCGGCCACGGTCACCGGCTGCTCCTGAGGCCGGTTCGTCGCGGATGCCGCCCGCGTGCTCCGGATGCCGGTTCGTCGCGGATGCCGCCCGCGTGCTCCGGATGCCGCCCGCGCCCAGCTGGCGAGCGCGGTCAGCCAGGGACGACCCAGCCAAGAGCCGTGACCGCACCGATCACCGCGCACGCCACGAATACTGCGGCGAGCAGCCAGGAGATGACCTGCGCGGCGTCGACTCCACCGCCGTCGGCATCCTTGGCGTTGTCGGCCACCTCAGCGTCATCCGCGTCGTCCGGGTCGCCTCCGGCCGAGTCGGCAGCCCGAGCGTGGAGCGCCTCGACGCGCGGGGGCCGCGGCTCGGCCCGTACCGACGGCGGCAGCGAGCGCCACATCACCAGGAAGTCGTCGCCGGACTGCTCGCGCCAGGCGGCCACCGCCTCATCGACGGCAGGCCCACGGCGACCGGCGCTGAACCAGGCCACACCGGCCCGTGGCAGGTCACCCATATCGAACAGCACATCCCCGAGCAGCGCGAGTGCCTCGGGGTCGCCCTGGCCCCCGACGTGCTGCTCGAGGATGTCGCGGGCGCGCCAGCGCGCGCCACTGTCGAGGGCGTCACGCGCCCGTTCCAGCGGCCCTGGCCGGCCCGCGACGCCACTCATGGCGGAGGCCCGGCAGCAGGTCTGGCACTCGACCTGCGCCCGGCCCGCGGCCGGCACTGACCGCGCACCACCCAGCCGGCTGGCGGAAGGACGACGATCACCCCCCGAGTATGCCGCGCGGAACCGACGAGGCGGCGCGTCCCGACCCGGCGGGTGGCTGCCGAGTCGCTGGCCACGATCACGCGGTGCGGTTGGCCAGGGTGTCGTGCCGCCGAAGGAGCGCCAGCGCGGAGTACCACCGCTCGATGGTGGCGGCCGACTCCTTCGGCGACCGCCGTTCTGGCGCGCTGAACGTGAACACCCCCGGATAGGCCGGGTCGAGGCCGAGTGCGGCATCCGCCAGCCGGCCTGCGGTGATCCCCGGGAACCGCGCCGGATGTGCCACGAGAAGCGCGGGGATGACCGGCCGCCCAGCGGTCGCGGCCTCCAGGAGGCGGGCGCGGCTCGCTCGCCGGTAGCCGACGATCGCCAACTGCACCCCGGCGTCGAGCAGCCGTTCGCCGAGGGTGCGCAAGTCGTCGCTGGTGCGGGGAACGCCACCGGGGTCGGCAAGCATCTCGAGCCGCTCAAGCACCCCACCGGGTTGGGGGAGCACCGAGATGGTGCCGTCGAACCGGTCACCGGCCGCGATGACGCGAGTCGCGGCCGGTGATTGCCCCTGGGCTAGCCGGGCGATCAGGCCGAGGTTCCAGGGTGCCTCGGCCGGCTCCATGAGCCCCGCGTCCAGCGGGTCGGCGATGCCGAGCGCGAAGGCGACGGCGCTCGCCATCCGGCCGACCGGAGGATCGTCGTAGGGATGCAGTGTCTCGGTCTCGCACTGCAGCGCCCAGCCATGGTCGAGCGGGTTCTGCGCGGGCGCGGCGACGGCCGGCAATGACGCGGTGGTGAAGGTGGCGGTATCCGGTCCAGACACGCGGCCAGCGGAGCCCGGCACCGCACGCGCCACGGCACCGGGACCGAGCAGATCAACGAATCGCGCACCGTCCCAGTCGACTCGGGTGTGCCGGTGCGGCTCGAACGAGGAGACACCGTCGTCGACGACCCAGCGCAGTGCGCCATGGTGGACCAGCCGGTCGACGGCCGGCGTGAGGGTGGTCGTGGGTGGGGTGATGAGGGCGAGGATGCGGCCGGCGGCGCGTGCTGCCAGCACGGCGTGGGTGACCCAGGGGCCGAGGGAAACCACCGGGCGCCGTTGCACGAGAACGCATTCCGTATCGCCGACGGCGTCGAAGGGTGGCGCCGGGTCGGTCGTCTCCGTAGGCGGCTCCAGAGCGTCGCCGGTCTGGATGGCGCCGGTCTGGATCGCGCCGGTCTGGATGCCGCCGGTCTGGATGGCGCCGGTCTGGATGCCGCCGGTCTGGATGCCGCCGGTGAGGTCGGCAACCCGGCCACCGGCATGGGCCACGATCTGGTCGGCGACGGCACGGGCCAGGGCGAGGTGCTGGAGGTGACGGACGCAGATGTCGGTCCAGTGGGCGTCGGTGTTCGCGAAGGTTCCGAGCCCGAGTCGGTGAGCCTGCGCGGCCGGGCGGGCGATGGGGCGGGTGGGGCCGAGCCACATCACGTCCCGGCCGTCCGGGTCGGTGGCAGTGAGGATGCGATGGTGAGGGTCGGGGCGCAGGGTCAGGCGCACGCCGGTGGGGTCGGCGTCATCGAGGGCTAGGACCATCGTGGTGAGGTCGACGTCGTCGCGGGTGGCGGCGAGGAGGTCGTAGGTCATGGTGACAATGGTGGCAGGCCGGCCCGGGTTGCTCCGCAGGTCCGGTGGGTGTGTTGAAGGGGGTGGGTTGTGGCATGTCGGTGGGGTCGGGTTGGATGGACGGTGCATTGGGCCGGGGCCGGTCGGGTCCTGGCGATGCGAGGAGAAGGGGTGTTGGTGGGATGAAGTTCGATATGGGCGACGCCACGTTGTCGACATTGGCGAAGGGGACGGCGGGCTCGACTGAAGATCTGGGCGCGCTGGTGAAGCAGTTGGTGGCGGCGGTGGAGCCATTGGAGGGGACGTTCAACGGCGCCGGTCGGCGGGCGTTCGACGCGTTCAAGGCCCGCACCGACGAGGTCGCCGTGGAGTTGAACACCTCGTTGGGGTTGATCCTGCAGGGCCAGGGCGGGATGGACACCGCGTTCACCACCGGTGACCTCGAGGCCAGCGACAACGCTGGCCAGGCGCAGGGCCAGGCGGCGTTCGACGCGGCGCGGTTTTCCTCCCGAGCGTGAGCGTTGTCGGCAGAGTCCGGCACGCTCGACAGGCCGGCAGGAGTCCGGCACTCGACGGGCCAACAGGTGTGCCTTGTCGACATTTTCTTGTCTTCGATTGTTTGCTGTGAAGGAGTGAGTGGGTATGGCCAGTAGTGATCGGATCTCGTTCGATACCGGCGTCTCGGGCGCGGTGCAGTCCGACATCGCCGCGGTCATCGGCCGGTTGGAGGCGCTGATGGGTCAGCGCGACGCGCAGGTGAACGCGGCGCTGGCCGACTTCACCGCCGACGGCGTCTCCGAGGAGTACCAGCATGTCGAGCAACGGTGGCGCCAGGCCTCTGGTGAGGTGCGCTCCATCATCGACCTGGTCCGTTCCACCTTGGCCCGTAACGACGAGACGGCGACCGCGGCGCAGTCCCGGGCCCGCACGGCGGTGCAGAACATCGGCTGACCAGGCACGCGGCGGTGGCGCCGGTGTGTATCCGGTGGCGGTATCGGTCGGTGGCGGGCGCCACCGGGTGATGTCGTGCGGTCTGGTGGCGGGGTCGCGCAGTGGCCCGGCGCCAGGTCGGGTACAAGCCCGGCCCCAGGTCGCGCATTGGCCCGACGCCAGGTCGGGTGCTGGCCCGGCGCCAGGTCGGGTACTGAGTGAGAGGAAGGGGTGTGGTGGTGGCGAGTTGGGATATCGACACAGCGGGCGCGGTCCGGGTCATCGGTGCTGCGGCCGAGCGAGCGTCGGGGTTTGCCGCTGACGTGGATCGGGTGGACGGTGCGGCGGAGGGCGTGGTGAACGCGGTGCCGGAGTCGCCGTTGGTCATGCAGCATCTGGTCGCGTTCGGGGAGGAAGTGGCCTCTCCCGGAGTTGGGGCCGTCGCCGGACACACCCACTCGGCGCTGCAGGGCGGCAGCGATGCCGTCACGGCCTATGTGGCAGGGGACGTCGAGATGGCCGCCCACGCTCAGGGCGCGGCTACCTCCGCGGCCTACCCGAGCGACACTCCGGGCGCTGGTCGTGGTGGGGGTGGTGGGTGATGGCGTTGGACGCGTTCGCGGTGAAGTTGGATAGTCCTGAAGCGATTCGGGTCGCCGCGGCTGCTTTCGTGAGGTCTTTTGAGGCGGTCGCGGACCGGGCCCAGGAGGTGCGCGCCTCTTGGTTGGCGTTGTCGGGGTTCTATCGGGCTC
>JBOFLG010000113.1:0-2644 GCA_051657745.1 Dermatophilaceae bacterium
GGGTGTAGTACAACGCGCAGTCGAGCACCGTCCCGAGCCACTTGTGCGGATTCCACGCGAGCGAGTCGGCGGCCTCGACGCCATCGAACAGGCCCCGGCACTCGGGCAGCAGCAGCGCCGACCCGGCGAGCGCGGCATCGACGTGCAGCCAGGCACCGTGCCGGGCGGCGACCTCGGCGATCGCGGCCAGCGGGTCGATTGCGGTGGTGCCGGTGGTGCCCACGGTCGCGACCACCGCGGCGGGCACCCGGCCAGCGGCGCGGTCGGCATCCATCGCCGTAGCGAGCGCGGCGGCATCCATCGCGAAGGTCTCCGGGTCGGTGGCGACCAGGCGCAGGTTGTCGCGCCCGAAACCGGCGAGGAGGGCGGCCTTGGGCGCCGCCGAGTGCGCCTGGTCGGTGGCGTAGACGACCAGCGGGGCCGGCTCGGCCTGCAGGCCGCCGCGCGCCTGCCCGTGCCCGGTGGCCCGCTCCCGGGCGCAGAGCAGCGCCACCAGGGTCGCCGTGGACGCGGTGTCGTGGATGGTGCCGCGCCAGCTCTCGCCGAGCCCGCACAGCTGCCGCATCCAGTCGCAACACACCTCCTCGAGCTCGGTGAGGGCGGGCGCGGACTGCCAGGTGATGCCGAGTGCGCCGATACCGGATGACGCGAGGTCGCCGAGTACCGAGGCCAGCGCAGCGTTGGAGGGGAACCAGCCGAAATGCCGCGGGTGCTGCACGTGAGTCAGGCCCGGCACGATCACCCGATCGAGGTCGGCAAGCAGGGCGGCGGACGGTTCGGGCTCGTGCGGCGGGCGCTCGGGAAGGGCCTGCCGCACCTGGCCGGGCTTGACCACCGACTGCACGGGCAGGTCGGCGACCCGGGCGCGGAAGTCGGCGACCCAGTCGACCAACTGGTGCCCAGCGGCCCGGAACTCCTCGGCATCCATGGCCCGCACCGTATCGGCGCGAGCGCCGACGGCGCCGAGCGGCGATCGCGCCCCGTCCGTCGTGACCCGAATCGAACTGCCCGGCGACTCTCCCCGAGTCGGGCCCGAATCACCGAATGGCAGCGGGATGGCACCGCCCTCCGGTCAGATCGCCACCACTCCCGCGGACGGACCCGAACCACGTGCGTCGCTCGGCGGCGGTCTACTCGACGGGAGCGTCGCGCCCGCGTTCGCCCTGACCCGAGTCACGCTCGGTGCGGCGAGCGGCACCCGTTGTCACGCTCGCATGCCGCTTGAACCCGCCAGCACCGACGGGCCCGCAGAGAGCATCAACGGGTCGCACCAGACCCAACTGATCACACCACGCGGTCCGTGGAAACACCTCGACGACGTCAAGGACGACACCGCCGTACGGTTCGATTGGTTCAACCACCACCGGCCCAACGAGTATTGCGGCGACATCCCGCCCCGCCGAACTCGAAGCCACCCACGACACCCACCACCAGGCCCCCGACGAGGCCTCACCCTAGAGAGACTCCGGACATACCAGGTGGGTTCAGATCGCGCAACTGTTCGGGCCCACCACGTCGCGGTGGGCCCGAACAGCACCGATTAATTGAGCGAAAAGCACCCAGCCATACTGGCAACCCGGGAGGCATGAAGGAGCGTTTGCGGACCCCGAGCAAGGCGCCGATAGTTCCAACGGTCGTAGGCGGCATCTCTGTCGGCCCAATGAGGGCAACCGATCTTTAAGGCATAGCCTCTGTCACTGACGCCAAGGTACCCCACATGAACTTTGCTGTTGCCGGCGGAGGCGTTCGGAATCAGTGTGACCCCAGCGGCGGCGACCGCAACGCATCCGGCGATTGCCGCAGTCACACGGCCTCGGCTCTTGATCTTTCCAGTGTGCCCCATCCTGCTTTTCACGAACTCTCCTCTGGTTCTGTACATCAGCGCCTGATCGACGACATCCAACGTCGGCTTCATCCGATTATTTTTCGAGATTGAACAGGCAATATTTTGATGACGGGAATGGCCGAAACTAAGCAAAATCGCACAATCACACAACGGGTCTAATTGCGATAGCGTCGTGTTGTGGCGACTATTTTGGCTGACGCGGACGAGCGACCCTCGATTGGGATGAGGCCCCAACTTCACGGCTGCCGTTTGCGACTTCCAAACGCCACGAGAGTACGCTCGCGAGATCCGCCGCCGGTCGCTTACTAGTGAACTTCCCAGTGACGGATGCAGAACCTCGGCAACGCGGCCAGTTGGGCGCCTGGACTGAGGCTTCGGGGCATGTCACGCGAGTTGCGGGCGTGGCTGGTGTGGACCCCTCGCAATGCAGCCGGCCCGGAGATCACGCAGGGCCCCGGCGAGTCGGTCATGCGGTGGCGAGGAGGGCGATGGGGCGTCGGCTGTTCCGGGCGTGGTGTCGTAGCCCGGCGGCGATGCTGGACCAACCGTGAAGCCTGCCCCGACCAGCACCGCCGCCGTCGCGCAGGTGAGCATCACGGGCAGCGGGTGCCGCACACCACGCCGCCCCAGGAGCGACACGCGCCACACTCGCTACACCGAAACCACAGGCCAAAGCCCTCCCCGCCGACCTTGCCGAGGCTCAGCCCACGGGCCACCCACCAACTACGGGCTGGACAGGCCAACGACTGGGCGTCTCCTTGGTTGACACGCCTAATACTCCAGTCCGACTTCGTGATG
>JBOFLG010000114.1:0-23571 GCA_051657745.1 Dermatophilaceae bacterium
CCACCCCCCTCAGCCAGCCGCTCCCGGTACATCCGCACCGCCCGCTCCACGAACTCCTGCTCATACTTCCTCGGTGCTCCCATGATCCAAGTCTCCCTTGCTAGATCGACACCCTCCGGGAGACTCAGGGCGGTTCACGTGGTCGGGTCCTGACTGACTTGGGGCAGGTCCCGGCCAGTGAGAAGACGCTGCGGCGCACTCTGGCCCGGGCGCAGCCCGTCCGGGCCAGTCAAGTCCTCACCACGCGCGCGGGCAGCCTTGACCAGCTCACGCACCGCGGCCCGCTCCGCATCGCCAGGACGGGCGGTCTTCTTCGCTGGCGCTGGCGAGGCATGGGATGCGCGGGTCGATGGGCCGGACCGGGGTCTGCTGGGACAACGCGATGGCGGAGAGTTTCTTCGCGTCGTTCAAGAACGAACTCACTCACCAGGCCCGGTACGACACGTTCACCGAGGCCCGCAACGACATCGCCAACTATATCGAGGTGTTCTATAATCAGACCCGGCTCCATTCCGGTTTGGAGTACTGCGCACCCAACGAGATCCATTATGGGTTCCTGAAACCGCAGGCCGCAGCGTAGAAACCGTTAAGAGACCCGTCCGGAAAGTTTGGGGCACACCACGGCCGGATGCCCCTATGCGCACAAGCGCCGAATGTGGCACGGGGCCGCCGATCGCACTGGACGCCTCGCGACCGCGGGCAGATCCGAGCCGCCCACCCGGCTCTCGCGGTACCGCACTCCCGGCCGGTTCCCCGTCTGGGGGCGACGGCGAGATCAGTTCCCCGTCGGGCGACGGCGAGATCAGTTCCCCGTCGGGCGACGGCGAGATCGCACGTGGGTGCCCGCACCGCCGGGCATCGTCTGGACTGCGGACTCCGTCGCGAAGGAGAGGTCCGCGACGGTTGGCGTCGCCCAACCGTCGCCGAGCTGACCACTCAGTGCCACTCGGGTCAGTTCCGCCTTGTTGCCCACCCCTAACTTCGCCCTGATCCGCTTGACGTACGTGTCGACCGTGTGTGGACTGATCCCCAGCCGGGTGGCGATCTGACCGTGGGTAAGGCCGCGCGAGATCTGTCGCAACACTTGGCCCTCCCGACGTGACAGCCGACAGGCCGAGAAGTCCCTACCCTCCGCCAATACCGATATCCCTGTCGCTGCCGGGTCCACCGCGACATCGGCCAATGCCGTGACACCCCGGATGACCAAGTGGATCGCGCAGACGATGCGTTCGGCCGAGGCACGCTTCGTAATGACGCCCGCGGCGCCCACGCCAAGGTAGCGCGCTGTGTCGGGAACCGCCTTGTTGTCGAGCACGAGGACGGGCACGGATCTAGCGGCGTCGGTGATGTACGTGAGATCATGCTCCGGCATGTCGAGCACGTCCACATCGATGAGCATTGCGTCCGCAAGCCACGACGGTTTGTCGTCCGGTGACGTCCGCGCCGCGATTACCCTGACGCCCGCACTGCTCAACGTGTCGACGAGGCCTACGAGGAAGACGGGCGAACTGACGAGAATGTCGATCCGAATCACTGCTGCCCCTTACGCTCGTACGCTACGTGACCGCTTCCCCGGCTGTCGGACCGCTCCGTCTATCGCAGCGCTGCCCGGTCCCGATGCCGCGGTTCGCCCCCCCTGACGAGAGATAGTTCGGCGGGATCGAAGCAACGATTTTCGTCTTGTCGAGGACACTAGAGGAATAGTCAACACCTGTGGATCGGTGTGTTATGCGATTTGCTGATCGCCTCATGATTCGTGGCTGGTCTCGTCGGGTCATTCGACGAGGATGCCTTTCTTGAAATCGGCGCCAACTCGGACGAGGGCGACCAGCGCGTCCTGTTGCGCCTGCGTGACGGACAGCCCGGTGGGGTTGTGTGGGAAGTTCACGATGATCGTCCTGGGACCGGAGCGAAGCAGTTCGCGCGGCCCGGCAGGTCGACGCCGAATCCGTTGTTCGCCCGCAGGTCCCACCGAGTGATCCGACACCCGCGCGCAGCGGCGATGTCGTACAACTGCTGGTAGGCAGGATCGACCACGATCACCTCGTCGTCCGGGTCGAGCAAGGTGTGCGCTACCAGCCAGATCGCCTCGCTGGACCCGTGGGTCACCATGACCCGCTCGGCGTCGCCACCGGTCCAGCGGTCGGCCAGCGCCGCACGCAACCTGCGACCGCCGAGCGGTTCGCTGTCGCGCACTCTCAGGCCGTCTGGTTCGGACCACTGCGAACCCGCAGATCTCACGGAACTCGGTGACAATCACATCCCGCACGCCGCTGCTGCTGCCGATGTCGTAGTCGAGGTTGTGGTAAAAGCGACGCATCCAGTCGTCGAGTAGAGCCAACGGCAAGTCGATGACCCTCCCACCGCGCTCTCCGACGCTACGTGCCGGGCCCGTACCCGGTGATGTCGCGAGAACCCGGGACAGGCAGGTGCTGCCGGCATACGTGAGGCTGGCACTCGTTATCGGTGCGAGCCGGCCGTGGACCTCTAGGAGACACATGAACCCGTTCGACGACCCGGACGGAACCTTCGCGGTTCTGGTCAACGACGAGCAACAGCATTCGCTATGGCCGAGCCACATCGCCGTACCGGCGGGGTGGCGAGTCGTGCACGGCGACGACACCCGGCAGGCGTGCCTGGGCTACATCGAGACCAACTGGACGGATCTCCGCCCGCTCAGCGCGCGCTGAACTACGATCGACCGGGCGCCGGACCCCGGTAGCCCGGCGCCCGGTCACCTGGCGGTCGGGAAGACCTCGCCGGGGGGCGGTCGAACGGCCATCGGCCTGCCACTCGCGCGGGTAGCCGACCGACGCCTCGATGAACGGGACGCCGTCATGCCAGGTCGTGCGGCGGATATGCAGGTGCCCGTCACCATGGCGGCGAACGGAAAGCGGCGGTGCCAGTCGGCCGTGCGCGTCGTGCCGCACCACAGTGCGAACTCGGGGTGCCGCAACGTCAGCGTCGGGTCTCGGACGAGTGGGTAGTGGTTGACCAGCACCAGCCGCCGCGCAGGGGTCGAGGGAACTCGGCCGCCGCTCGGTCTCTGTCACCCGGGCGGCACACCACGCGTCCCGGCTCTCGTACGGGTCCGGATGCAGCGTCACCTCGTCGGTGCACACCACCCCGGATTCGTACGCCAGCTCCAATGCCTCCTCCTGGTGCGCGCGCCAGGCGGCCGGAAACTGTAGTAGTAGCCGAGGAACAGCGGCGCGACGGTGACCGGGCCACCGCGGCCGGTCCAGATCGGGTACGGGTCCTCGGGCGTGAGGACGCCGACCAACTGACACCCCTCGACCAATTCCTTGTACACGTCGGTTGCCGCGCGGCGCGTTCGGATCGCCGGGGACGGTCCACAACTCATGGTTGCCCGGCGCCCACACCACCCGCGCGAATCGGCCGGCCAGCAGTTCGAGCGCGCCGATCACGTCGGCGTGGCGCTCAGCCACGTCCCCGGCCACGATCAGCCAGTCCTCGGGCGATGCCGGTCGCAGGGCGTGCAGCAACTCGTGGTTAAGCGGATACCCGACGTGCAGGTCGCTGATCGCCAGCAATCGTCCGTCGCCGGTCATTCGCCCGATCACCTCGCTCGAAACCAAACGGACATGCCTCCTCGATCGACCGTATCCGGGCCCGGTGAGAGCCGGTGTCCCCGGAAACGGGGGCGCCCCGGCCCGGATGCGATCGGCGAGCATGGAACCCATGCGTGGTCCGCGCCCACGGCGCTGCGGCCGGCGATTCGGGACGGGACCGGCGATGGTTCATGGCTCTCTGCAGCGGCTACCTGGTGAGCATGACGGGCTCAGCACTGAAGAGTTTCCGCGCTGACCGTCTGGATCTACCTGGACACCGGCTCCACCATCCAGTTCGCGGTGAGCTTCATTCTCTCGCTGCTGCCCGGCATCCTGATCTCGCCGCTGGCCGGCGCGTTCGTCGACCGATGGAGCCGCCGTGCGGTCCTCCTGGTCAGTGACGCCGTCGGGATCGTTGGGCCTACACCGGATGGGAGGTCGGCCGCGAAGGCAGGGACAGAAAGACAGCGGCATCTGTTGGTGCACTCACGCGGGCTCCCTGGCTTCTCAGCGGTCGCCTACCGGTCGCAGCACGACCGGCAGGCCGTCGGTCGGCGCCGGCAGCGAAGTGAACCGCCACGGCGCTTCGTACGAATCAGGGAAACTCCAGGCGTACCGACGCAGCAGGGCGTCCAGGGTCGCGACGACCTTGAGCATGCCGAACTGCATGCCGATGCACTTGTGTACGCCACCGCCGAACGGCACCCAGGCCATCCGGTGCGCCCGGTCTTCCCGGCGGTGCGGCGCAAACCGGTCGGGATCGAACTGCTCGGGCCGCGGCCACAGGTCGTCGATCAACTGGTTGACGCCGGTACAGACGGAAACGAGCTGCCCGGCCGGGATGAACCGGCCCTGCACGGCGGTGTCCTTGGTCGTGGTCCGCAGCGCGATCGGCGACGGCGGTACGAGACGGATGCTCTCCTTGACGACCAGGTCCAGGGCGTGCCGGGAGCGCGGGTCTGGCGGTCCCGGGGCCACCGCCTCCGCCCGGGCCCGCTCCTGCCAGTCGGGGTGCTTGCCGAGGAAGTAGAAGGCCGCGATCATCGCCGAGGTGGTGGTGTCGTGCGACGCGATCAGCGTGAAGATCATGTGGTCGATGACCTCCCGCTCGGTCAGTCCGGAGCCGATCCGGGCGAAGACCGACAGGAAGTCCTGTCCGGCGCGGTCGCGGGCCGCCGGCAGCGCTGTGCGGAGGGTACTGGCCAGCCGCGCCCGGGCCCGGTGCGCGCGGCGCCAGGACGTGCCCGGAAGCGGTAGCCGCACGAGCGCCGTCTCACCCCGGATGCAGTCCTCGACGTCGCGCATGACCTGGTGTCCGAGCTGGTCGTAGGGCTCGCCCAGGAACGCCCGCGTGGTCAGCTGTCCAGACAGCCGCCGCAGGGCCGGGACCGCCTGGAACGAGCGCCCGACTGGCCAGCCGTCGAGGTAGTGTTCCGCGTCCTCGGCCATCGTGGCGATGTAGTGGTCGACCTCAGCGTTGCCGTACGCAGGTTGGGAGTGTCGCCGGTCGTGCAGGTGCCGCTTGCCGTCCAGGGCCAGCAGGCCGCCGTCGAACCAGGGCCCGATCAGGGCGGGCCAGCCGCTGACGAACGCCTTGCCCCGGTCGATGAGGACCTCCTGAACGGCATCCGGACCGGACACCGCGACGACGCTGCGGCCGAATGCCTGCCACCAGGACACTGGTCCGTGCCGGCGCAGCAACTGGATCTGAAAGGCCGGGCCGTAGAGCACGGTGTGCAGGCCGAGCCCGAGTAAGGGCAAGCCACGGTCGCCGCGCACCGGCTTCAGCCCACTGTCAGCAGGTGGACAGGCCAACTCCGCGGTCCGCAACGGAACACGCGTGAGTAACCGGTCGTACCAGTGGCTGTCGTCGACGTCCACCAGCCGCCGGTTCTCGCTGGCGTCGCGGGCGAACTCGATCATCATGCCTCCACGGTTCCACCGCGCGCGCGGCCCCGCATGACCCTTGTTTGCGCTACAGCCGTCCGGTTGCGCGCCGCGGCCCGTGCTGCGAGAACTGAATGGCAGGCCGCACACCGGCCCGACCAGCCGTCCACCATGGAGAGGCGAACGCGACCATGTCACTCACGTCCGAGCACCGGATCGAGAACCCGCACGCGCCCGCCGACGACGATCAGGTGGCGATCGTCGGGATCGGCTGCCGGTATCCGCGGACCATCGCCTCGCCCGAGCAGCTCTGGGAGTTCGTCGCCCGCGGTGGCAACGCCGCCACGCCGGGCTTCCCGGCCGACCGCGGCTGGGATCTGCCCGCCCTGACCTCCGGCGATCTCGACGTCGCTGGGTCCACGTACGTCCGCGGTGGGTCGTTCGTCTCCGGGGTGAGCGCGTTCGACCCGGCGTTCTTCGGGATCAGCCCACGTGAGGCGCTCGCGATGGACCCGCAGCAGCGCCTGCTGCTGGAGCTGTCCTGGGAGGCGCTGGAGCGGGCCGGCATCGACCCCGCCGGGCTGCGCGGATCCCCCGCCGGAGTCTACTTCGGAGTCGTCGCCCAGGAGTACGGCCCCCGGGTCTTCGACGGCGACCCGGCCCAGGCCGGGCACCTGACCACCGGTACCACGCCGAGTGTCGCCTCCGGCCGGGTCGCCTACTCCCTCGGTCTCAGCGGTCCGGCGGTCACCGTGGACACCGCCTGCTCGTCGTCGCTGGTCGCGGTACACCTGGCGGCCAAGGCGCTGCGGTCCGGCGAGTGCTCGATTGCGTTGACCGGCGGGGCCAACGTGGTGTGCGCGCCGAGCATCTTCGTCGGGTTCGCCCGGCTCGGCGCGCTGGCCCCGGACGGCATGAGCAAGCCGTTCTCCGCCGACGCGGACGGCTTCGGGGTGTCCGAGGGCGCGGCCGTGCTCGTCCTGGAACGGCTTTCCGACGCCCACCGCCACGGCCATGAGGTGCTAGCCGTGCTGCGGGGTACCGCGGTCGGCCAGGACGGCGCATCCGACGGACTGTCGGCGCCGAGCGAGGACGGCCAGCGGCGGGTGATCCGTGCGGCGCTGGCCGATGCCGGACTCGACGTCGGCGACGTGGACGTCGTGGAGGCGCATGGCACCGGCACCAAGGTCGGCGACCCGATTGAGGCGCGGGCCCTGCTGGCCACGTACGGCGAGGGTCACGACCCGCAGAACCCGCTGCTGGTCGGCTCGGTCAAGTCGAACATCGGGCACGCCCAGGCCGCGTCCGGGGTGGCCGGGATCGTGAAGATGGTCGAGGCTATTCGGCACGCCGAGGTGCCCGGCACGGTGCACCTGACCCGGCCGACCGCCGCCGTCGACTGGAGCACCGGCACGGTCCGGGTGCCGACCGAGACGGTTCCGTGGCCGGCCGAGCTAGATCATCCGCGCCGGGCCGCGGTCTCCTCGTTCGGGATCAGCGGCACCAACGCACACGTCATCATCGAGCAGGCGCCGCCAGAGACTGATCGGGAGCGGCCGGCCACGCCCGATGCGCCGGCCGTCCCGCTGCTGCTGTCGGCCCGTACGCCCGGCGCGCTGCGGGCGCAGGCGGAGCGGTTGCGCGCCCGGATGGCCGAGCAGGCCGACCTTGGTCTGGCCGACGTCGCCTACAGCCTCCTGGTCGCCCGCGCCCAGCTCGAACAGCGGGCGGCAGTGCTGGCCGCGGACCGCGACGAGGCGCTACGGGCACTCGCCGCGCTGGCCGCGGGCGAGCCCGACCCGGCCGTGGTCGTCGGGGAGGCGATCCCCGACGGCCGGATGTGCTTCGTCTTCCCAGGTCAGGGCTCGCAGTGGCAGGGCATGGCACTGGACCTGATGGACCAGCACCCGGTCTTCCGCGCCTCGATCGCCGAGTGCGAGCGCGCCCTCGGCGAGTTCGTCGACTGGTCGCTGACCGCGGTCCTGCGGGGCGCGCCCGGCGCGCCCGGGTTCGACCAGGTGGACGTGGTCCAGCCGGTGCTGTTCGCCGTCATGGTCTCGCTGGCCCGGTGCTGGCAGGAGTTGGGCGTACGCCCCGACGCGGTGATCGGCCACTCGCAGGGTGAGATAGCGGCCGCCTGCGTCGCCGGCGCCCTGTCGTTGCGGGACGCGGCGATGGTCGTCACCCGGCGCAGCCGGAGCATCCTCGCGATCGCCGGGACCGGCGGCATGGCCTCGGTAATGCTGAGTGCCGAGCAGGTCGAGCTTCTGCTGCCCACCTGCCCGGGCGACCTGGAGATCGCCACCGTGAATGGGCCGAACACCACGGTCGTCTCGGGTGACACGGCCGGCATCGACGCGTTCATCGCCCAGTGCGAGGCCGGCGACATCCGGGTGCGGCGGATCCCGGTCGACTACGCGTCGCACTCCTCACACGTGGAACAGGTGGGTGACGCCGTCGTGGCGGCGTTGGAGGGCATCGAACCCCGGCCGGCGAACACGGCGATCATCTCCACGGTCACCGGTGAGCCGATCGACGGCGAGCGGATGGACCCCGGGTACTGGTACGACAACCTGCGCCGGACGGTCCGGTTCGCCGACGCCGTCCGGGCCGCGCACGCCGCCGGGCACCGCTTCTTCGTCGAGATGAGCCCACACCCGGTGCTGACCGCCGGCATCGAGGAGTCGCTGCCGGACGCCGGGCCGGGCGAGTGCAGCGTAGTGACAGGCACGCTACGCCGCGACGACGGTGACCTGCGCCGGCTGCTGACCTCGGTGGCCGAGATCCGGGTGGCCGGCGGCCCGCTCGAACTCACCGGGCTGATCGGTGAACGCCGTCTGGTCGATCTGCCCACGTACGCCTTCGAGCACCTGCACCTGTGGCTGTCGCCCGCCCTGACCACCAGCGCCCATTCGGGCGGTACGGGTTCCACCGACCTGGACCACCCGTTGCTGGCGGCGGAGTTGGAGCACCCCGAGGACGACGGGATGCAGTTCACTGGGCGCCTGGCGCTGGACACCCACCCGTGGCTGGCCGACCACGCGGTCAACGGCGTCGTCCTGGTGCCCGGCGCGGCGCTGGCCGAGCTCCTGCTCTACGCGGGCCAGCGGGCCGGAACCCCGGCGGTCGAGGACCTGGTCCTGCGAGAGCCGCTGATCGTCCCGGCCGACGGTGCGGTCCAGGTGCAGGTCGTACTCACTGGCAACGGTGGCGCCCGGGTGTACTCGCGTCCGGACCGGCCGGGCGCGGCGTGGACCAAGCACGCCGAAGCGACCTTGACACCCGCCGCCGTGGAGCCTGCGGCCAACCCCGACCTGGCCGCCTGGCCACCCCGCGATGCCAAGAGCGTCGATGTGTCCGACAGCTACGACCGGCTCGCCGCCCGCGGGTACGAGTACGGCCCGGCGTTCCGCGGGCTGCGCGCGGTGTGGCGCCGCGGCGACGAGGTGTTCGCCGAGATCACCCTGGACGCGGACCGCAAGGACGACGGCTTCGCGCTGCATCCGGCGCTGCTGGACGCCGCCCTGCACGCGTTGGAGTACCTGCCCGCGGATGAGGTGACCACCGATCGGGTACGCCTGCCGTTCGAATGGGCCGGCGTCCGCCTGCACGCCGAGGGCGCCACCACGGCCCGGGTGCGCATCCGGCCAACCACGGCGGACACGTACCGGCTGGAACTGGCCGACGCGGCCGGCCTGCCGGTCTGCACCGTGGACTCGCTGACCCTGCGGCCGATCAGTTGCGACCGCCTGCAGGCCGCCGGTGCCGCGCCCTCCGACGCGCTGTTCGGCGTGGAGTGGATGCCCGCCGCCGTCCCGGAGACGGTCACCGGCCCGGAGTTCGCGACGTGGCCAGAAGTTCCGACCGCGAACGGCGTGTGCGTGCTGCCCTGCCTGGACGGGACCGGGCCCCTTCCGCAGGGAGCGCACCGCGCGCTCGACGAGGTCGCCGGGATCGCCCGACGCTGGCTCACCGACGACACGTACGGGCGGGCGACGCTCGTCGTGCTGACCTCACGGGCGGTGTCGACGGGTCCCGGTGACGAGGTGCTGGACCTCGCGTACGCCCCGGTGTGGGGCCTGCTGCGCAGCGCGCAGACCGAGAATCCTGGCCGGATCGTGCTGCTCGACGTGGACGACGCAACACGGTGGACGAACGCGGTGACGGCGGCTCTGGCCAGTGGCGAACCCCAGGCGGCACTTCGCCGCGGCACCCTGCATACACCCCGGGTTGTCCGCGCCACCAATTCCCTGATCGGCGGACTCGACCTGCTGTCCGAGACTACCTGGCAGCTGCGCACGTTGGGCGAGGGCACGCTGGAAGCAGGCAACATGGCGATCAAGCCGTGGCCCGAGGCGAGCCGGCCGCTTGAGCCCGGCGAGGTCCGCATCGGCGTCCGGGCGCACGGCCTGAACTTCCGCGACGTGATGATCGGCTACCGGCTGTACCCGGACACCACGGTCGACCTCGGCAACGAGGGCGCCGGCGTGGTCCTTGAAACCGCGCCCGATGTGACCACCCTGCGGCCCGGCGACCGGGTGATGGGCATGTTCTTCGGCGTCGGCCCGCAGATCATCCGGCACAGCGGCTATCTGACCCGCTACCCCGACACCTGGTCGTACGAGCAGGCGGCGTGCGTCCCGGCGGCGTTCCTGACCGCGTACTACGCGCTGCACGAACTGGCCGGCCTCCGCGGCGGCGAGCGGGTGCTGATCCACGCCGGTACCGGCGGAGTCGGACTGGCCGCGATCCAGCTCGCACAGCACGCCGGAGCCGAGGTGTTCGCCACCGCCAGCCCGGCCAAATGGCCCGTGCTGCGCGGGCTGGGACTGGACGACGAGCACATCGCGAACTCGCGCACCTGCGACTTCGCCGACGCGTTCGCGCACACCACCAGAGGTGCCGGGGTCAATGTGGTCGTCAACTCGCTGGCCCGCGAGTTCGTCGACGCGTCGCTTCGGCTGCTGCCGCGTGGCGGCCGGTTCATCGAACTGGGCAAGACCGACATCCGCGACTCGGACACGATCGACCGGACCTTCCCCGGCGTGCGGTACCAGCACTTCGACCTCACCAAGGTCGGGCCGCACGACACCCAGCGCGTCCTGGTCGCGCTCGGGGCAATGTTCGCCCGCGGCGAGCTGCGACCGCTGCCGGTATCCGTCCGCGACGTACGCCAGATGCCCGACGCGCTGCGGTTCCTGAGCCGGGGCCGGCACATCGGCAAGCTCGCCGTCACCCTGCCCCGTCCGCTCGACCCGGCGGGCACGGTCCTGATCACCGGTGGCACGGGCATGCTCGGCTCCCTGCTGGCCCGGCACCTGGTGCGGACGCACGGCCTGCGCAACCTGCTGTTGGTCAGCCGCAGCGGCAGCGACGCCCCGGGCGCGGCCGAACTGTGCGACGAACTGGGCGCGGATGGCGCCGAGGTACGCGTCGCCGCCGCCGACGTCGCCGACCCGGCTGCGCTGCACACCGTCTTGTCGGAGGTCCCGGCGGCCCATCCGCTCACCGCGATCGTGCATGCCGCCGGCGTGTTGGACGACGCGTTGTTCACCGACCTCACGGCCGAGCAGATCGACCGCGTCGTACGCCCGAAGGTCGACGCCGCCTGGAACCTGCACGAGGCGACCCGCGACCTCGACCTATCGGCCTTCGTGCTGTTCTCCTCGGCGGCCGGCATCCTCGGCACGCCGGGACAAGGCAACTACGCGGCGGCCAACACGTTCCTGGACGCGCTGGTGGAGCACCGCCGCGGCCTCGGTCTGCCCGCGATGTCGCTGGCCTGGGGCCTGTGGGAACAGGCCAGCGGCATGACCGGCCACCTGGGTGAGCGCGACCTCGACCGACTGCGCGCGACCGGGTTCACGGCGGTGACCAACGACGAAGGCCTAGCACTGTTCGACACCGCCCTGAGCAGCGGGCAGTCGCTGCTCATTCCGGCGCGCCTGGACCCCGCGCAGGGCGGCTCGCACGGTGACCTACCGCGGATCCTCAGCGGATTCGCGCGGCCCAGACGGCGGCTGGCCAGCACCGCGAACCCGCAGACGCAGACGGCCACCGGCACCGACCTGGCGACGATGGGCACCGAGCAGCGCCGGAGCACCCTGACCGGAGTGGTGCGCGGTGTCGCCGCCGCCGTCCTGGGCCACCAGTCGGCCGACGCCGTACCCGAGGACGCCGTCTTCAAGAATCTCGGTTTCGACTCGCTCGGCGCGGTCGACTTCCGCAACCGGCTGCGCAAGGCCACCGGACTGCCGGTGACCGCGAACGCGGTGTTCACCTACCAGACGACGACGGCGCTGACTGACCACCTGCTCACCCTCCTCCCCCCGCATGCCGACGCGGAGCCGTCAGCGCCCGTCGAGCGAGAGCCGGAGCCGGAGCCCACACCCGTGCCCGTCGCCAAACCGGACGGCGATCCGGTGCCCCTGAGCCGGTACCAGCAGGACGTCGTGACCGCCACGCTGACCTGGCCGGACCTGCCGATCGCGCAGCCCACCGGATACGTGCGAATCAACGGGGCGACCGATGTCGGCCGGCTCACCGCAGCGGTCCGGCACGCGAGCGGGCGGCACGACGCCCTGCGGCTGCGGTTGAACACCGAGGCGCTGACCCAGCACCTGTCCGGCAGGGCGCCCGAGGTCGAGATCGTGGATTTCCGCTCCGCCGACGACCCCAGGGCCACCTGCCAGGAGTGGATCACCGCGACCACGGCCGCCGTCATCGCCCTGGACGGCCCCCTGGCCCAGGCCACGATCCTGCGCGATGACGACGACTCGCTGATCCTGTACTGCCGGTTCCACCACGCCGTCGCCGACGCGTGGGGCATCAACCTGTTCATCACGCATGTATGTGACGAGTACCTGTCCCCCGATGGGCCGGTCGAGATTGCCCCGAGTTGTCTGCTGAGCGTCGAGGACGACCAGACGTACCGGGGGTCGGCCGAGTGGCGCGCCGACCGGGACGCGCTGGTGGCGTCGGTGGCCGGGCTGACCCCGGCACTGTTCACCCGGACGACGGGCGTTCAGGGACATCGGCGGCTGCGCCGGTCGGTGCACGTCCCCGCCGAGTTGGCCGAGCGGGTCCGCGCGACCGGTCACTCGATCTTCGCGGTCACCACGGCCGCGCTGGCCGCCTACCTGCGCCGGATCCACCGCGACGGCGACATCGTGCTGGGAGTCCCGCTGCTTAACCGGCGTACACCTGAGCAACTGGCCACGGTCTCACACGTCACCAACATCCTGCCACTGCCGGTGGCCGTGGACGAGAGCCAGTCGCTGCTGGAACTCGCCGACCGGGTGGGGACCGACGTGTGGGAACTCGCCGGGCGGCAACGCTTCGCCCTCGGCGATCTGCGGAGCGCGTTGCGCGAGGCGGGCCAACCGGCGGACGGGCTGTTCGACGTCACCTACTCGTACGTGACCGTGCCGGCCTCCGGGAACGACGACGTCACGCTCGAGTCGACCGTGCTGACCTCCGGATACTCCTTGGACACGGCCAATGTGGTCGTCCGCGAGTACGAGTTGGACCGCTCGCTGGACGTCGATGTGTTCTACGCCGAGGACGCGTTCGCCGGCGACTACCCGATCGACGCGGCCATGCGGCACTTCGCCACGCTGCTGGACGCGGGACTGCGGGACCCGGAGCAGCCGCTGTCCGCGCTGGGCGTGCTCGACGTCGATGAGGAGGACCGGATCCGCGGCTTCGAGCGCCCGGAGCCCATATCGTTCGACGACACGACCACGGTGGACAGACTGCTCACCGGCGCGGCCAAGCGGTTCCCGGAACGGACCGCCGTGATCGCTGGCGACACCGAATTGACCTACGCCGACTTCTCCGGCCGAGTGACCGGACTGGCCGCCGAGTTGCGTGCGGCCGGACTGCGACCCGAGGAACTCGTCCCGGTGCTGCTGCCGCGCGGGGTGGCTTTCGTGGTCGCGGTCCACGCGATCCTGGCGGCCGGCGGCGCATACGTACCGATCGATCCCGACCATCCCGAACTGCGGGCGAAGGTGCTGCTGAGCGACACAAGCGCCCGGTTCGCGATCGGCGGCGGCCGGTTGGCCGGACTGCTCGACACGCTCGGCATCACGCGGGTCATCGAGCCCGTGACGGCACCGGCGTTGCCGGTGGCTGCGTCCACGCGCCCAGGTGATCTCGCGTACGTCATCTACACCTCGGGATCCACGGGCACGCCCAAGGGCGTGATGATCGAGCACCGCTCGGTGGTCAACCGGCTGGCCTGGATGCAGAACCGCTACCCGCTGGGTGCCGGCGACGTGATCTTGCACAAGACCCCGGGCAGTTTCGACGTCTCGGTATGGGAACTCATGTGGTGGGCGCAGACCGGCGCAACCGTGGCCGTCGCTCCCCCGGGCGCCGAGGGTGACCCGTGGGAGCTGGCCGCCGCCGTCGAGCGCCACGGCGTGACCGTCATGCACTTCGTACCGTCGATGCTCGCTGCGTTCCTCGACCACCTGGACACCGACCCGCGGGCGGCCGAACAGGTGGCGGGCCTGCGTCGGGTCTTCTGCAGCGGCGAAGCGCTAACTCTCGCGCTGGCCGCCCGCTTCCGCGAGAGGTTCGCGGCGACCGGGGCAGAGCTCGTCAATCTGTACGGGCCGACCGAGGCGACCGTGGACGTGTCGTACTTCGACGTGCCCCGCGACGGCGAACTGGACCGTGTCCCGATCGGTCGCCCCATAGACAACACCGCGCTGCTGGTCCTAGACGCGTCGGGCCGCCGGTGCCCGGTCGGGGTCGCGGGTGAGTTGAGCATCGCCGGAGCCGGTGTCGGCCGAGGATACCTGAACCGGCCGGCGCTGACCCGGGACGCGTTCGTCGCCGACGAGACGATCCCCGAGGGTCGCCGCTACCGCACCGGTGACCTGGCCCGGTGGCTGACCGACGGTCAGGTCGAGTACCTCGGCCGCCTGGACGACCAGGTCAAGGTGCGCGGCAACCGGGTCACCCTGGGCGAGATCGAGAACGCCATCACGCAGTGCCCGGCGCTGTCCGCGGCCGCCGTCGCCGTCCGGGACGACGCACACGGGAGCCGCCTGGTCGCGTACGTCGTGGCGGCCGACGACCCGGTCCGGCCCACCCTGGTCCGGACCGTGGTGGACTTCCTGGCCGACCGGCTGCCCGAGTATATGGTGCCCTCGGAGTTCGTCCGGGTCCCGCAACTGCCGCTGACCCGCAGCGGCAAGGTGGACCGGCGGGCGCTGCCGTCGCTGACCGATCTCGACCGCGCTGGCGACGAACCGGCTACCGAGGTCGAACGTCGGCTGGCCGCGATCTGGCAGGAGGTGCTCGGCGACGCGAGCTTTGGCGTCCACGACGACTTCTTCACCGTCGGCGGCGACTCAATCCGGGTGCTGCGCATGCGGGCCGAGGCGGAGAAGCGCGGACTGTGCTTCGACGTGGAGCGGTTCTACGCCCGTCCCACCGTCGCCGGACTCGCCGCGTGCCTCGACGGCGACACCCCACCGGCCGGCCCGGCGCCGGTCGCCGAACCGTTCGAGCTCGTGCCGCTGATCGACCGGGCGACGCTGCACGACGCGGCCGACGCCTTCCCGGCCTCGCAACTGCAACTCGGCATGGTCTACCACAGCCTGCAGCGGGCCGACTCGTCGCTGTACAAGGACGTCTTCCGCTACCGGCTGCGGATGCCGTGGCGCGAGAACCTGTTCCGCGATGCGTACCGCCAACTGGTCCGGCAGCAGCCCGCGCTGCGCTCGGGGCTGGACCTGACCGGATACTCGACCCCTCTGCAGATCGTCTTCCCGGCGGTCGAGGAGCCGCTCACCGTCGTCACGGGCGCGAACGCGACCGAAGAGGCGATCGCGGCATACGCGCAGCAGATGCACCGCACGGCGTACCCGCTGCTCGATGACATCCACGGTGAACCGGCGCTACTGCACGGCATGCGGGTGTTCGCCGACGACAATCGGGTCGAGTTGGTGTTCCACTTCCACCACGCGATGCTCGATGGCTGGAGTGTGGCGCAGTTGGTGAGCGCGCTGCTCAGTGACTACCTGACCCGGCTACAGGGCAGACCGATCCCGGCCGGCGCGCAGCCGCAGTCGTCGCTGCTGCTGGCGGAGTTCGCCCGGGCGGAGAACCTGTCCCGCGCCAGCGGAACCGACCGAGAGTTCTGGACCGAGGAGATCGCCGGGTCGCAGGCGACCGCGATCGAGGGTGAGGCCGCGCACCTTCCCCACGAGGCTGGAGACGACCGCAGCCGGACGATCACGCTGCCGCGTGGGCTCGACCGGGCCGTCCGGGCGTTCGTGCGGGAGCACCGGGTTCCGCTGAAGTCGGTTCTGCTGGCTGCGCACTGCCTGACCCTGCGGGCGATGTCCGGCGCCGGCGACCTGGTCACCGGGGTGGTGACCCACGCGCGGCCCGAGCGCGAGGGCGCCGAGTCGTGCGCTGGTCTGTTCCTCAACACCATTCCGTTACGCCTGGACGCCCGCGAGCGCAGTTGGGTCGGCACGGTCCGGGAGATCGTCGGCTGGGAGCGGCGCAGCTATCCCCACCGCCGGTACCCGATGAGCGTGCTGGCCCGCGAGCACGGCGCTGCAGTGTTCCGGACGGCGTTCAACTTCGTCGACTACCACACCCTGGGCGAACTCCTGGACGGCGACGCGGAGGTGGAGTTGCTGGACGTCGAGGTGCACGAGCAGACCGACTTCGACCTGCTCGCCACCGCGCTGGTCGATCCGCGCGACGGCACCCTCGCGGTACGGGTAAGCGCCGGCGAGAGCGGCGTCACCGCAACGCAGTGCGAGCAGTACGGCCTGACGTTCGCGGCCGTCCTGGGTGCCGTCGTCCGCGACCCCGAGGCCGTCGCCGAGCCGCGGACCACCCGCAGTGACGACGTGGTCGCCCAGGTCGCCGAGGTCGCGATGCGCCGACCGGGCCGGATCGCGCTGATCGACGGCGACCGCGAGTGGGACTACGCCTGGCTGGCCGGTACCGCTGACACGGTGGCTCAGCAGCTGCTGGTCCGCGGTATGCCGCCCGGCGCCAGGATCGCGGTACGGATGGCCCGGTCGGCCCAGGCGATCGCAGTGGTACTGGGCGTATTGCGGGCCGGGGGTGCCGTCGTACCGCTGGATCCGACCTATCCGCCGCAGCGGATCGCGACGATGCTGTCGATAGTTCGGCCCTACCTGACCGTGGTCGATGCCGGTGAGCCCGCCGGCAAAGGACCGTCCTGCCCGGCGGCCGAGCTGCTCGGTACCGAGCCCGCGCAGCCGGTCGCGCTACCCGCGATCGGGGCACAGGACATCGCCTACGTGCTGTTCACCTCCGGATCGACCGGTGAACCGAAGGGCGTGGCGATGCCACACCGGGCGCTGAGTAACCTGATCGCCTGGCAGAACGGCCGCCCCACCGGCACCGTGGGCGGGCACACCCTGCAGTTCGCACCGCTGAGCTTCGACGTTGCGTTCCAGGAGATATTTTCGACGCTGTGCGGCGCGGGGACCCTGCACCTGATCCCGGAGGCCGTGCACCAGGATCCCCGGGCTGTGCTCGCCACCATCGAGCGCCGCGAGATCGAGCGGATCTACCTGCCGTACGTGGCCCTGCAGACGCTCGCCGAGGTGGCCCGGTCCACGTCGACGTATCCGACGAGCCTGTCCACCATGGTCTCCTCGGGTGAGCAGTTGCGCATCACCCCGGAGATCCGGGCGTGGCGCGCGGCGAACCCGCGGATGATCCTGGAGAACCAGTACGGCCCGACCGAGACCCACGTCGTTACCGCACACCCGATGCCGGGTGGGGAGGACGCCGATCCGGCCATGCCGCCGATCGGCACCGAGATCGCCCGGACCACGGTGGCATTGCTGGACGAGCAGCTGCGGCCGGTACCGGCGGGCGCTCCGGGTGAGATCTACCTGGAGGGCTCCTGTGTGGCCCGCGGTTACGAGCGACGTCCCGGGCTGACCGCCCAGCGGTTCGTGGCCGGGCCTGGCGGACAGGTCCGGTACCGGACCGGGGACATCGGCATCCGAATGACCACCGGCGA
Source organism: Dermatophilaceae bacterium (assembly GCA_051657745.1). Taxonomy (GTDB): domain Bacteria; phylum Actinomycetota; class Actinomycetes; order Actinomycetales; family Dermatophilaceae; genus JBOFLG01. Next base: position 17,497 of record JBOFLG010000114.1, read on the forward strand.
CCTGGTCAGCCTCGGTCGGGCCGATGGCCAGGTCAAGGTACGCGGGCACCGGGTCGAATGCGCCGAGGTGGAGTTGGCCGTGCTGCGGGCGGGTCAGGACGGCAACGGGCCGGACGAGGTCGCGGTGCTCCCGCAGTCGCTCGGCGGCTCGGACGCGGTGCTGTGCGCCTTCGTGGTCGGCGACCCGAAGCGGTGCGACCTCGGCGTCCTCCGCACCGAGCTGCGCCGCACGCTTCCCGCCCACATGGTCCCCGCGCACCTGCAATGGGTGGACGCCATGCCCCGTACGCCCAGTGGCAAGCGCGACGACGCAGCACTTCGGCGGCTGCGCGCACCGGATCAGGTGACCGGTGGCGACAACGGCGACGACGAGTTGGAACGAGCGGTCGCGGAGGTGCTGGCGGAGTTCGCCGGTACGACGGGGATCGGCGGGGGCACCAGCTTCTTTGATGCCGGCGGGACGTCGATCGGCGCCACCCGGGTCGCGATGGCAATCACGCGGCGCTGGGGCGTCGAGGTGCCATTGCACAGATTCATCGCGGCTCCAACGGCACAGGCGCTGGCCCAGATGGTCCGCTCGTGCGACGGGCCGGCGACGTTCGACCCTGTGGTGCCGCTGCGCCCTGGAACCGGACGCCCGCTGTTCGTCGTCCACCCGATCGGCGGCAACGTCATCTGCTACCGCGACCTGGCCCGCGAGCTCCAGCCCGAGCGGCCGGTGTACGGGCTGCAGGCTGTCGGCGGGGAGCCGGGCAGCGAGCCGCTGTCGTCGGTGCCGGAGTTGGCGGCCAGCTATCTGGCCGCGGTCCGGCGGGTGCAGCCCGAGGGTCCGGTGCATCTGGCTGGATGGTCGTTCGGCGGCTACGTGGCTGTCGAGATGGCGCGGCAACTGGGCCCGGATCAGGTCCTGTCGCTGAGCCTGCTGGACACGGTCGCCCTGGCCGACGGGCCACGCCCGGAGATCGGGGACCGCGAGTTGATCCTCGGGTTCTTCCAGGAGCTGCTGTTCTACTCCTCGGGCGCCGAGGCATTGGACAGCGACCTGGACGGCGTGCAGGATCCCGACCGGTTGTTCGCGGCCGTGCTGCGGCGGACCGTCGAGCTCGGCGTCCTGCCCAGCGACGGATCCGACCGGCTGCTGCGCCGGTTGTACGCGATCTTCCGGGCCAACTACCGGGCGACCGTCGGGTACATCGTCGAGCCGATCGCGAGCCAGATGATGCTGCTGCGGGCGACAGAGCCGATGCCGACCGCGCTGGCGGGCGCCCACCGGATGTTCGGCGGCTCGGCCGGCTGTGCTGCCAACGGCTGGGCCCGGCACTGCGAGCACCCGGTGGCCGTGCTGGAGGTACCCGGCGACCACCTCACGATGATGGCCGAGCCGAACGTGGCCGCCGTGGCCTGCCGGCTCGGGGCCGCCCTGGCCGAGGCGGACCGCAGCGTGGCCGTACCGGCGGGAGCGGCACAGTGAGCGCGTCGCCGCGGGTACGGCGCCCGCTCGGCCCGATGGAGCGCTGGTACTGGATCTGCGACCGGATCTCCGCGCTCAACGTGATCGCCCGCGTCCGCGTGGACGGCCCGTGCCGCCCGGCCGACCTGGTCCGTGCCACGGCCAGGCTGGCCGCCGAACACCCGCTGCTTGCCGTGACGGTCCAGGCCGGCCCGGGCGGCCCGCGGTTCGTCGCGTCACAGGGGCCGATCTCGGTCCGTACCGTGACCGCCGCGAGCGACGAGGATTGGCAGCGAGAGATCGACGCAGAGCTCACGTCGTCGGTGGCCGGGGGGCCAGGACCGCTCGCCCGGATCGTGCAGGTGGACCACGGCGGCGACCGGCACGACGTCATCCTGACTGTCTCGCACGTCGTTGCTGACGGGACGACCGCGCTGGCGCTACTGCAACGACTGGTCGAACTGGCGGCGACCGACAGCGGACCTCGGCAGCACGACGCGCTGCCGGCGCCCGAGGCGATGCTTCCGCGCCGGATCAACCGGCTGCCCCGGCTGGCCCATCTCGCTGCCTGGATAGTCGCCGACAACCTCGCACTGGCGTGGCACCGCCCGCGCCGGCTGCAGGCGCGTACACCGGTCGAGCCGAACCGGCGCCGAAGCCAACTGCTGCACCGGGAACTGGACGCCGGACAACTCGCGGCGGTCGTCGCATGGTGCCGTCACGAGGGCGTCACGGTTCACGCCGGTGTGGTCGGGGCGTTGGCGCTGGCGGTGGCCGGGCACAAGCGGATCTCCGGGCGGGTGTGCGTCGGATCGCCGATGGACTTCCGGGCCGAGTTGACCCCACCGGTCACTTCGCGGGAAGCGGGCGCCTACGTGGCCACGGTTCCCTCCTACGTGCGGGTCGGACCGTCGGTCCCGGTCGCCGCGGCGGCCCGGCAGGTGTCGCGGGACCTGCGCCGGCGCCGCCGCCTGCACCACCACCTGGCCCTGGTATCCCTGCTTCGGGCCATCTCCCCGCGATCGGTGGCGCGCAGCGCCCGCGCGGTCGCCCTGATCGACCGGGCCGGGCCGGGCAACGTGTGCCTGTCCAACCTGGGCCGGCTCGACTTTCCGGCCGAGGTGGGGGCTTGGCGGCTGTCGGGCGCGCAGTTCGTCGCTGGGATCTCCATCAGCGGCAACCTGGTCGCCGCGGTGAACACCAGCCACGGCGTCCTGCAGTGCAACGTTACCTACATCGACCAGGCGGTCACGGCCGAGCAGGCCGTCCACATCACCGACCGGGCTCTCGGCCTGCTGCTGCAGGCCGCCGGGGCACCCGGACCCGGGCACCGGCAGGCGAGGCAGTTCTCCATCGCGACGAAGGGTTCGCCATGATCGACAAGTCAGCTCCGGTGCTGGTCACCGGGGCCTCCTCCGGGCTCGGCGCGGCCATGTCCACCGCACTGTCCGAGATCGGGTTCACCGTGTACGCGGGGGTCCGCTCCGCTGAAGCCGCCGACCGGATCTCCCGGCCCCGGATCTGCCCGGTCATCCTCGACGTCACGTTGGCCGACTCGGTACGCGAAGCGGGCAGCCGGATCGCCGCCGAGACGGCCGGCATCGGGCTGCACGGTCTGGTCAACAACGCCGGAATCTGTGTGTCCGCGCCGGTGGAGTGCCTGCCGCTGGACGACCTGCGCGCCGAGTTGGAGGTGAACCTGATCGGTGCGGTGGCGACGATCCAGCAGTTCCTTCCGCTGCTGCGGCACCCGGCACCCGGCACGCCCGACGGTGGACCGGCTGGCCGCATCGTCAACGTGAGCTCGGGGATCGGCCGGATCGCCCCCCCGTTCCTGGGGGCCTACGCGGCCTCGCAGTTCGCCAAGGAAGGCGTCTCGGACGTGCTACGCCGCGAACTGGCCACGCAGTCGGTCAGCGTGTCGGTGCTGGAGCCGGGCGCGGTGCCGACGCCGATCTGGTCCAAGGTCGACGAGACGGCGATGCGCCTGTTCGACGGCGCACCCCGCGAGCTGGCCGACCTGTACCGCAACCGGTTCCTGGCCTTCCTGAGCATGAACGCCGACCGGGCCCAGCGGAGCCGTACCCGTCCCGAGACGGTCGCCCGGGCGGTGGTGCACGCGATGACCGCCCGCCGCCCCAGGATCCGGTACGCGGTGGGCACGGACTCCCGTATCGCCGCGGCGGCGGCCCGGCTGATCCCCGACCGGGTGATGGATGCCGCGATCGCCCGCCAGTTCGCGGCATCGGCCACCACGGCCGACGAGCGGCCCGAACGGCAGGTGCGGTCATGAAGGCGATCGTGGCGGGCGCCGGGGTCGGCGGACTGACCACTGCCCTCGGGTTGCGCAGCCGCGGCTGGGACGTCGAGGTCGTCGACGCAGCGCTACGCAGCCGCGTCTCGGGCGGTGGGCTGGGCATCGCCAGCAACGCCACCAAGGTGCTGTCCGCGCTCGGCGTCGACCTCGCGGCTTCCGGTGTGGGCCGGGTCTGCGAGCACTTCGACCTGCGGACGGCCACCGGGCGACCGTTGCGGGAACTACCCATCCGCTCGATCGCCGAGGAACTCGGCTCGCCGGTGGTCAACGTCCGGCGGTGCGATCTGATCGCCACGATGAGAGACGCGCTGGGCGACACCCCGATCCGGTACAACATCCGGATCGCCCGCTACGACGACGACGGCACGCAGGTCACGGTCACCTGCGCCGACGGGAGTACGGCGGCCGGGGACGTGCTGATCGGCGCGGACGGGATCTGGTCGGCCGTCCGCGCGCAGGTGACCGGTCCGGAGCCCGTCAACGAGTACGGCTACGTGTGCTGGATCGCCACAGGGCAGTTCCGGCACTCCCGGCTGCGGCCCGGCGGCGCGGTCCACTACTGGGGCAACGGCCAGCGCTTCGGGCTCATCGACATCGGCGGCGGTGACGTGTACTGGTGGGGCACCAAGAACGTGTCGGCCAGGGACACGGCCCGGCTCGCGTACCCGAAGGAGAGGATCCTGCAGAGTTTCGCCGGCTGGGCCGATGAGGTGCGGGAGGTCATCGCGGCCACTTCCGAGGCGAACATTCTCAGCGTGCCCGCGCAGGACCGCCCGTTCAGCGAGTCGTGGGGCGCGGGCCGGGTCACCCTCGTGGGTGACGCCGCGCATCCGATGCTGACCAGCCTCAGCCAGGGCGCCGGCTCGGCGATCGAGGACGGATACGCGGTCGCCCACCACCTGGACCACGCCGACGACCCGGTGACCGGTCTGCGGGACTACGAGCGGGCCCGGCGCGACCGTACGCGCTGGCTGGTGTCCGCCTCGCGCAACCTGAGCCGGATGGAGCAACTGGAGAACCCCGCGGTCGCCTGGCTGCGGGACTTCGCGGTGCGGCATGCCCCGATAGCGGTCGTGCGGCGACGCAACACGGCCCCAATGCGGTTCGAGTTGCCGGTATGACGACGCCAAGACGAGAAGGAGACAGCGCAATGACGACGATGACCAAGCCGGCCACCCAGTCGGTGCACGACCCGGAGACCGGACTGCTGCCGGTGGTGTGGGACATGCGGACCGGGGTCAGGGCCTACTGGACGCCAAACCGCCCGCCTCCCGGCGCCAACGACCCCGCGTTTCGGCCGACCCCGGCACACCCGCGCCCGGTGCTGCTGCTGCACGCCTTCATGTCCAACCAGTCGTTCAACTTCCAGGCCGGGGCACCGTTTCTGCGTAACCACGGGTACTGCGTGTTCACGTTCAACTGGGGCCGTCCCACGTGGGCGGGACGGGTGAAGGTGCCGTTCAACGGCAACGCCAGTCTGGTGCGCAGCGGACAGCAACTGGCCGCCGAGGTGGAGCGGATCAAGACGCTGACCGGAGTGGACAAGATCGACCTGGTCGGCCACTCGGGCGGCGGCGGCCTGCTCATGCAGTACTACTTCAACGTGCTGGACGGCTACAAGAACGTCGACAAGGCCGTGTCGATCGCGCCGTCCAACCATGGCGTCTCGTTCAGCACGATGACCTACGTGATGCGCAACGCCACTCCGCGGACGTACGACCTGATGGCCCGCAAGATCTTTCCGCTGTGCGACGAGGGCGCCCCGGACTCGGCAATGATCGACAAGATCTACGGGCGGGGCGACACCAGGCCCGGGCCGCAGTACACGGTGATCATGACCGAGCACGATCAGATCGTCACGCCATACACGAAGGCGTTCCTACACGGGGACAACGTGAACAACATCCTGCTGCAGGACGGTTGCCCCGAGGACCTCTGCGAGCACGCCGGCATTATCTACAACGAGCGCGCCTGGCTGCACGCCCTCAACGCGCTCGACCCCGAGAACGCCAAGCCCGTGCCGGCCTTCCGGGTCGACCCGTACTTCCCCGGCTGGAGGTGACGCCCAGCGACACGCGCCCCGCGACCGATGCCGCGGGGCGCTCGCGTGGTGCCGTGTGGGCCTACTGCTCGGGCTCGGCCGAGAGGTCGATGTCGTTGGTGCTGACGATGCCCGTTCGATGGAATGACGAAGACCCGGCGAGAAATACTCGCCGGGTCTTCGTCATTCGGTGGAGCTGAGGGGATTCGAACCCCTGACCCCCTCCATGCCATGGAGGTGCGCTACCAACTGCGCTACAGCCCCGAG
>JBOFLG010000115.1:0-32269 GCA_051657745.1 Dermatophilaceae bacterium
GCGAAGACATGGAACATTGACTCGTCGACCGCGAGCCACCGGTCGCGCCCGTCGAGGCAACAGAAGTACTCGACTTTGAGCGAGAGGAGAACATTGCCACCGACGCTGAGCGGGATGCCGCTCGTGGGGTCTTGATGAACACGGAAGCGCTCGCCGCCCGAACCCCTGTCCGTGACCAGACTTGCGGTGAACGGAGCACATTCCGGCACAACTGAGCGGACCGTAGCAGTGAGGTTGCCCGCGAAACTGTGTGCCTGGTCGTCCAGGCCAGCGCTCGTCACTTGCCGAGGAGGTAGTCCAGACCGTTGAGTTCGTCGAAGAGTGCTAGTTCGCGGGCGTCGAGCAGGTACTCGTCGGCGCGGTCGCGGAAGGTGCCTTCGTCGCCCCCGACGCTATCGATGATCTCCTGGCGGCGGGCGACCGCCTCAGCTCTGGTGAACCGTTCGACCACTGCGTCACTCATGGTGAACTTCCCTTCGTTCTCGGCTCGATCCAGTCAGCGGTGACGTGTCCGCGTCCGGCTGACGGCGATGAAACACCACGGTACTCCGGGCCGCTGACACCGCCGAGCTATGGCAGGCGACGGGTGGCTGCACGTGCCGGACCTGTTCACGACCCGGCTCGTGGTGCCACAGTAGGAGGATGGGCTGGACGACAAGGTGGTCGAGGGTGCTGGAGCCCTGGCGGGGTGCGCCCCGCTCCGACATGGCTCCGGCCGAGGTCGACCTTCGCCGCCGTCCGCGCGCGGCGGCGGGGGCCGAGGCCGTGGCGGTCGCGGTGAACCGCGCCGTCGGGCAGATGGGCCCGGTGCGGGCGACCTCCGCACTGCGCCATCTCAACCAGGCGCACGGGTACGACTGCATGGGTTGCGCCTGGCCCGACCCCGACCCGGAGCACCGCAGCGTCGCGGAGTTTTGCGAGAACGGTGCGAAGGCAGTGGCGGAGGAGGGCACGAAGCGGCGCGCCGACCCGGCGTTCTTCGCCCGGCATCAGGTGGCCGAGTTGGCCACCTGGAGCGACTACCGGCTGGGCCAGCAGGGCCGGATCACCGAGCCGATGCTGCTGCGCGAGAACGGCACCCACTACGAACCGGTGTCCTGGGACGCGGCGATCGGGCTGGTGGCGCGCACCCTTCAGGGACTCGACTCGCCCGACCAGGCGGCGTTCTACACCAGCGGGCGGGCCTCCAACGAGGCGGCGTTCGCGTTCCAGTTGTTTGCCCGGGCATTCGGCACCAACAACCTCCCGGACTGCTCGAACATGTGTCACGAGTCGACCTCGGTGGCGCTCACCGAGTCCATCGGCATCGGCAAGGGCTCGGTCAGCCTGGATGACGTGCACGATGCCGAGCTGGTGGTCATCCTCGGCCAGAACCCGGGCACCAACCACCCCCGCATGCTCGCCGCGCTGGAGCGCGCGAAGCGGAACGGCGGGACAATCGTCGCGGTCAATCCGCTGCCCGAGGCCGGGCTGATGACGTTCGACAACCCGCAGACGGTGCGCGGCCTCATCGGTCGCGGCCAGCCGCTCGCCGACGAGTACCTCCCAATCCGCATCGGCGGCGACCTCGCGCTGCTCCAGGCCTTGGGTGCGTTGCTGCTCGAGCGGGATGCCGTTGACGCCGAGTTCGTGCAGCGGCACACCACCGGCTTCGATGCGTGGCGCGCGCACGTCGCCGCCGTCGACTGGGGTGATGTACTCCGCGCAACCGGGCTGGAGCGGGCCCGGATTGAACGGGTGGCCGACCTGCTCGCGGCGTCTCGAGCCACGGTGTGGTGCTGGGCGATGGGCCTCACCCAGCACCGGCACGCCGTCGCGACGATCACGGAGATCGCCAACCTTGCGATGCTGCGCGGCGACATCGGAAAGCCGGGCGCCGGGCTGTGCCCGGTACGCGGTCACTCCAACGTGCAGGGCGACCGCACCATGGGCATCTCCGAGAAACTGCCCGCGCGCTTCGGCGATGCATTGCGGGCGGAGTTCGGGTTCGAGCCGCCGCGCGAGCGGGGTCTCGACGTGGTGAACACCATCCGGGCCGTGCACGAGCGCCGGGTGCGGGTGCTGGTCGGGCTCGGCGGCAACTTCGCTGCGGCAAGCCCCGACTCGGGCTTCACCCATGCCGCACTGCGCTCGCTCGATGTGAACGTGCAGGTCGCCACCAAGCCGAACCGCACCCACGTGCTGCCGGGCCGGCAGATGCTGATCCTCCCGTGCCTGGGCCGCACCGAGCAGGACGTGCGCCGCGGCGGCTGGCAGGGGGTGACCGTCGAGGACTCGATGTCGAGCGTGCACCTCTCCGTGGGCCGGGCCGAGCCGGCGAGCCCGCACCTGCGCAGCGAGCCGTGGATCGTCTGCCGCCTCGCCGAGACCACTCTCGACGGTGGGCCGGCCGGCTCGCGCATCGATTGGGACGCGATGGCCGAGGACTACACCGTCATCCGGCGGCACATTGCCGCGGTCGTGCCCGGGTGCGACGACTACGACGCGAAGGTGCGCCGACCCGGCGGGTTCGTGCTCCCGCATCCACCCCGGGACTCGCGTACCTTCCAGACCGCTTCTGGAAGAGCCGAATTCGCAGTGTCGCCGCTGGCCGTGCTTGAGGTCCCCGACGGTCATCTGCTGCTGCAGACGATGCGCAGCCACGACCAGTTCAACACCACGATCTACGGCCACGACGACCGCTACCGGGGCCTCGCCGGCGGCCGTCAGGTGGTGCTGGTGCACCCCGACGACATCGCCGCGCTCGGGCTGCATCCGGGCAGTCTCGTCGACATCGAGTCGGTGTGGACCGACGGCTCGCACCGCGCCGTGCGCGGCTACCGCGTGGTGGCCTATCCGACGCCGCGCGGGTGTGCCGCCGCCTACTTCCCGGAGTGCAACGTGCTGGTGCCCCTGGATTCGGTGGCCGAGGGGAGCAACTGCCCGGTGTCCAAGGCCGTCGTCGTGCGCCTTGTCCCCGCCGAGGAGCCACGCCCGCAGTAGCCGCCCTCCGCGTCGTCTCCGGTCGGGCGGTCACCTGATGCGTCGAGCAGGTCCTCGCAACGACCCACCCCACACCGCCGACGAGAGAGCCCCACGGGCACGCTGGGCATGGCAACCTTCATCTGGGCGACCCTTCCGATCCGGCGTGAACCTGAAGGTCTCGGGCGCGGGCGGGAATGTTGGGATGACGGCACTGTCAGCCGGCGGCGACGTCCACCCGACTCGTCCAGGCCGACCGCGACGTCATCGTGCGGGCGGCCACCGCGATCGTCAGCGTGTCCGGCGAAGCCGCACGAGGTCCCCGGGGCGCAGCTGCGCAGCACGGTCGGCGGCGGCCGACGTGAGCACGGCGACCACCGGGTAGCCCCCCGTCACCGGGTGGTCGGCGAGGAACACCACCGGCTCGCCGGATGGCGGCAGCTGCACCGCACCACGGACGACACCCTCGCTCGACAGCTCGGCGTGCTCCCGCCCTTCGGTGCGGACGACCGGACGGCCGCAGAGGCGGACCCCGACACGATCACTCTGGGACCCCACCCGCCACGGCCCAGGATCGAGTGCGGTCAGGTCACCGATCCAGGAGGTGCGCGCACCGGGGAGCACGTCGAGGATGCGACCGTCGCCCGGGAGGCCGGTGCCGAACGCGGCACCTCGTCCTACCGCGTGCTCGATCACAGGAAAGGTCCGCGGCGCCGGACCCACGCCGAGCACGTCTCCGGTCGATACCGGTGGCGGGCCCACGCCCGAAAGCGTGTCGGTGGACCGCGAGCCCAGCACCGGCGGCACATCGACACCACCCCGAACCGCGAGGTAGGAGCGCACCCCGCTCGGCGGCATCCGCACGGAGAGCACGGCGCCGTCGGCGACGTCGAGCACGGATGACGATGCCACGGTTCGCCCGTCGACCTGCGCCGGCGCCGGAGCACCGGTGAGCGCCAGCGTCATCCGGCCGTGCCCGCGGACGACCAGCCCGCCGAGGGTGACTTCCAAGGTGGCCAGGTGGTCGGGGTTGCCGACCAGCCGGTTCGCCAGCCGGTGCGCGCCGCGGTCGGCGGCGCCGGAGTGACCGACCCCGACGGCCGCGTACCCAGGGCGCCCGAGATCCTGGACCAGGCACTGCGGCCCGGTGGCGAGTACCTCGAGCGCCGGCCTCACGACGACCGGCCCTCGGCAGGGCCGGGCGGGGCTGCCTCGAACCGCACCGTGACGCCGGGCCGGAGCAGCGCAGGTGGGTCGCGGCCGGCATCCCAGAGCACCAGGTCGGTGGTGCCGACCAGCTGCCAGCCGCCCGGTGAGGCGCGCGGGTAGATGCCGGAGAACTCGCCGGCCAGCCCGACCGCGCCGGCCGGCACCGACGGCCGCGGCTCGTCGCGGCGCGGGACCCGCAGCCGTGGGTCGCCGCCGGTGAGGTAGGCGAACCCGGGCGCGAACCCGCCGAACGATGCCCGCCACGGCGTGCCGGTGTGCGCGGCGACCACCTCGGCGCGGGTCAGGCCGGTATGGCGGGCGACGTCGCCGAGGTCGGGCCCGTCGTACCGCACCGGGACCACGACCTCAGGGCCACCGGATGACGCGTCACCGCCGGGTTGCGCGTCGGGTCGTCTGATCGAGGCGGCGAGGCCGAGCACGGCCCGGCCGAGAGCAGCGACGTCGACCCGGCCAGTGCCGACCACGAGCACCGTGCGTGCCCCGACCACCACGTCGGTGACCGACGCCCATGCCGAAGTCGGGTCGCGATGGCGCGCGGCGGCATCCGTGAGCGCGGCGGCATCCGTGAGGGCGGCGCCGAGCGCAACCGCGGCGTCGAGGTCGCCCACCTCGGCCAGGAGCGCGGACTCCCCGGCCGGGAGGAGATCGACCTGGATGCCGCTCACGGCGCCGCGAAGGGCCGCACCGACACCCCAGCGCGCTCAAGCGCGGCCCGGACGGCCCGGCCGATCGCCACCGCGCCGGGGGTGTCGCCATGGATGCAGAGCGAGCGAGCGTCGAGCGGGAGGGCGGTGCCGTCGGCGCTGGTGACCACGTTCTCGGTGGCGAGGCGCACGACCCGGGCGGCTACGTCATCCGGCTCGTGGAGCAGCGCACCCGGAGTGCCACGCGGCATGAGGGAGCCGTCGGCGCGATAGCCGCGGTCGGCGAACGCTTCGGTCACGGCAGCGAGGCCCGCACCGGCAGCGGCCCGCAAGAGCGCCGACCCGGGGAGTCCGAGCACCGCCAGGCCGCTGTGGTAGGCGACGATGGCGTCGATGATGGCGTGCGCGACCGACTCGTCGGCGGCCGCTGCGTGGTAAAGCGCACCGTGTGGCTTGACGTACGCGACTCGGGTGCCGGCGGCCCGGCACATCGCCTCGAGTGCGCCCACTTGGTAGAGCACGTCGGCAGCGAGGTCGGCGGGGTCCATGTCGAGGCGTCGCCGCCCGAAGCCGGCAAGGTCGCGGTAGCCGACCTGCGCGCCGACGACCACGCCACGCTCGGCAGCCTGCGCCACGGTGCGGCGGATGGTGCTGGCGTCACCGGCGTGGAACCCGCACGCAACGTTGGCGCTGGTAACGATGTCGAGCATGGCCGCGTCGTCGCCGAGCACCCAGGCGCCGAACGACTCGCCGAGGTCGGCGTTGAGGTCGACGGTGACGACCCGGCGGGTGCGAGCCTCGTCGATCATGGTGTGAGACTACGAGTACGGGACTGGGACTGGGACTTGGTCGGCGCGGTGGCGCAGTGGCGCGGTGGCGCGGGCAGCGACCCCCGGACATCACAATCGCCGCCCGGTGAGCCGGGCGGCGATTGTTGTTCGACGCCCAGGTCGGGCGCCGTTGGGGTCAGCCGAGGACGGTGATGTTCGCCGCCTGCGGGCCCTTGGGGCCCTGCGTCGTCTCGTACTCGACCTTGGCGTTCTCATCGAGCGAGCGGTAGCCGCCGGAGTTGATCGCGGAGTAGTGCGCGAATACGTCAGGGGTGCCGTCGTCGGGGGCGATGAAGCCGAAGCCCTTCTCGGCGTTGAACCACTTTACGGTTCCAGTGGGCATGCGATATTTCCTTCTGGGTGAGGCGCACCTCCCGGGAGTCGGAAGGGCGTGTGGTGATGCTTGGTGCCTACCTCTGCGTCAGGAAGATGCTCGGCCCCACAGGGGCGTTCTGCAGTCACTGCGACAACGGAAAGCTCAGCAACGACCCCGATGCTACCCCGCGGGAAGGCACGCTGCCGACCGCGTGGCCCGGTTTCGTTCGCTGGGTGGCCGCCAGGTGTCCGGGGGATGTCCGCCAGGTTGCTGCGCGCCGCAGGGCGGAAACTGCGAAGTCCACCGGTGAAGGCCGGTCCTCGACCGGCGCATCTGCTGGTGCACCGATGGAGTTTCCGGCCGCGGGCGGGAAAGCTAGCCTGCCTGCATGACGGGATCGGATGACGCCGGATCGGATGGCGCCGGATCGGGCGGCACGGGCAGGCGGCATCCGCTTGCCGACGAGAAGTTCGTGTCGCTGACCACCTTCCGCAGGACCGGCGCTGCGGTGTCGTCTCCGGTATGGGTGGCACCTGACCGGTTGGACCCGCGCCGGCTGGTCGTCATCACCGTTGATGACACCGGGAAGACCATGCGGCTCAGGCACACCGCGCGGGTTGAGCTGCGCCCCTGCGACGTCAAGGGCCGGGTGGCCGACGGCGCGCCGACCTACCGCGGCACGGCCGAAGTGGTGCGCAGCCCGGATGAGGTGCGAGCGGTGCGCCGCGCGGTGAACGCCAAGTACGGGCTCCCAGCGCGGCTGCTCGACATCGGTACGGCCGCACTCCGTCGGGTCGGCATCAGTCGGCGGCCGCGGGCCGGCATCCACATTGCCCCGGAGCTGGAGCCGACGTGCCGGCCGTGACTCGTGGATCGGTGCGGCGGTGACGCGTGGATCGGTGCGGTCGGATCGTGACCCACCGGTCGGTGTGCGCGGCGAACTCCACCACACCGAGGTCGATGGCGACCTGCGGATCGTCCGCGGTCGTGACGACCGCCCCGGGTCGGCCGAGAGCATCGGTGTCCTGGTCCGTACCGACTCGTCGAGTTGAGGAGGCGGGCCCTCGACCAGGCCTGTGACGAGACCACTTTCCAGGAGGACTGGCCTCCTTCTGCCGGACGGCGGTCTCGCCTGGCGCACCGGCGACCTCGCTCCCTACCAGTCCCGCCAAGTACCCCCACGAGAACGGGTTCGGGCAGGTCGTCCCGCTCGGTGCGGCCCGCGCCGCACCGAGCGGACGGTTGCTTCACGCCGTCTCCAGGGTGACCAACCGCCCGAGCGCCCACGACGCCAGCGGGGCATACCCGAGCGCCACCGGCCAGGGAGCATCCGTGGTCATCCAGGCCGAACAGCCCTGCGGATGCGGGTCGACACCATGCTCGAAGCGCAGCTGCAGCGGCCCGGAGCGCACGGTCCACGACCAGCGACGCCCTTCGACATCGACCTCGTCGATGTCGAAGTCGGCGGTGACGCCGGGCGGGCCGTGCACGCGGCCGGCAGTACCCGCAACGATGCCGTCGAACGGGTAGTCGACGGAACGTAGGTGCGGTGCCCACCCCGGCCAGGCTGCCGGTCGCGTATAGCGGGCCCACGCGGTGTCTGGCTGCAGCCGTCCGATCGCCAGGACGTGGCGGGGAAACGAGGCGCCCGGATGCCGCCCGCCCGCCGCCCGTGCCTGGATTCCCTCCGCCGGAGCGCGAATTCCCTCCGCCGGTGCCTGGGTTCCGCAGTCGTCGTGGGCCGGTGGGAACTGCGCGGAGTGATTCACCTACCCATCCTGACGTACCCGTTCCGACCACGGGCCGGATGGGCCACGCGGATTCGGTTGGGGTGGCGGCATCCGGCGCTGTTGGGGTGGCGGCATCCGGCACCATCGACGTGGCCTGTCAGACAGCCGAGAGAGGTAGATTCGGCGGGTGAGTTTGTTGCGTGTCGACCGTACCTGGCGCGAGGAGGTACGCGACCGCGTGCCGGTGCGCCGCCTCCCGCAGACCGACCCGGCCCATCGCCGCGGCACCTGGCGGGATGCCAAGCCGGCCCGCATCGTGCGGGCGCTCGACGACGCACTGGCGCGGCCTACCTCTGGGTGGCTGGTCGCCGCGGCATCCGCTGAGGTGCGTCCCGGGCGCACTCTGCTTCGCACCGTGGCCGGCCGTGAGGTGGTGCTGTGGCGGGACCGCGACGGCGAACTGCTCGCCGGTCCCGGTTCCTGCCCGCACCTCGGTGCGCGCCTGGAGAACTGCGACGTCATCGACGGCACGGTGCTCTGCAGCTGGCACGGGATGCCGCTCGGCCGGACCACCTCTCCGCGCTGGAACACCCTCGCCGCGCACGACGACGGGGTGCTCGCCTGGGTGCGGGTCGGACGGGTCGAGCCGGGCGTGCAGCCAACGGCCACACCGGTGCTCGCCACCCGACCGCGGCCCGAGGAGTCGATCGCCTCGGTGGTGTCGCTGCCCGCCACGTGCGAGCCGCGCGACATCATCCAGAATCGGCTCGACCCATGGCATGGGGCCTGGCTGCACCCGTACGCGTTCAGCGACCTCGCTGTCGATGACGCCGAGTCCACCGACGACCGGCTCGTGCTCGACGTCGCCTACCGGCTGGGCCGCACCTGGGCGGTGCCAGTGCGTGCCGAGTTCACCTGCCCTGACTCGCACACCATCGTCATGACGATCATCGGCGGCGAAGGGGTCGGCAGCGTTGTCGAAACCCATGCGACGCCGCTCACCGCGCCCGGTGTGCATCCGGCGCGCACCGTGATGACGGAGGTGGTGGCGGCTACGTCGCCGCGGGTCGGCTTCCGTGTTGCCCAGCGGGTCTCGCGACTCGTCCAGAGCGGGATGCGGGCCAGCGCCAGGCAACTGTGGGCCGACGACCTCGTCTATGCGGCGCGGCTCTACGAGCTGCGGCACCGCGCTTCGGCCCCAGTTGCCGCGCCGGAGTAGGGCCGCGAGTCCCTCCTTCGGCGTCGCCCCACTCACGAGGGCCACCGAAGAACGCTTCGCATCGGCGTGGCCAGGCGCAGGGTGTCTCGTAGACGCCGCAGCCCCAGTTGCTCGTAGTAGCCGACGAGCGACTCGTCCGCCGCATCGACAACGAAGAGCGGAAATGGCGCCTCGGCATGTGCCCGAGTCGCCGACCGCATGACGTCCTTCACCACCGCTTTGCCTATCCCGTGATTGGCGCAGTCCGAACGCACGCCCATCTGGGCGAGCAGGTACCCGACGGAGTGACCGTCGCGACTGCCCGCGCGCTGCTTGCTCGTCCCGCCAGCCACGACGACGATCACCATGGTGGTCGCCGCGAACGCGACGACCCCCCTGTTCTCATCGAGGTACACGCGGGTGGTGACAGTGGGACGGGCCGCCAGCGCTCGATCGTGCAGCCAGCTGTCGACAGGCTCCCGACCGCACGTGAACCCATGGATCTGGGCGGCGTCGGTCAGTTCGGCGACTGCCGTCCAGAGGTGTGCGCTCACGCGGTGAGGAACGCCCGCAGACGCCGATCGGCGTCCTCGTCGTCCTCGAAGGCATCCGGCGTCACCATGACGACGTTGGGGTGCTCGATGCGTTCGCGGGCAGGAACCTCGTACCGGAAGTACGTCGTCATGGCGTCGTCCGGAATGGGATGACGGAACGCCCCTTCGACGTAGTGCTCCCGCCACGGTGCCTGACGGTGGCTGAGATGCCGAAGCGCGCTCGCGGTCCAGTCGTGGTAGCGCGTCCACACGGCCCCGAGGAACGCTTCGACGTCGGCGGGAAGCCGGCGAGCATCGGCGGCTACCGACGCATCAGGGTTGATGATCTGCTTACCGTTGTACGCATGCCACACGGGGTACACGACCGGCCCGTGCTCAAATGCCTCGATGTCGGCGTCGAAGAGACGTTGTCCGGTCGCGGCCAGGTAGTTCGCCTGCGCCAGGTAGAGAAGCTTTTGGAGCTTCATCGGCGTGACGTCTGGCTCGTCACGGAGGTGGTCGGCGCGGACGAAGAAGGCGGCAGCGTCGAGAGGGTCGACGTGATGAGTGAACTGGATGTCGTCCGCGGTGACCATGGCTCCTTCTTCGTCACCTACCAGCGTAGCGCCATCCGGTGACAGCCAGTCGGGGTGAAGCCGAGTGGAGCGGGTTAGCGACTCACCGCCGAGCGGTAGGCGCGGATGCCGCGGCGCGCCATCCGCGGCACGGTGCCCAGCCGGGACCGCATCGGCACCGACCACACTCCGTGCCCGGTCAGGCCCCAGCCGGTGAGCAGCCGGTCGGCGGCCTGCCAACCAGTGGTCGCGGCCCGCTCCATCAGCGCCACCGGAAGGTCGCAGCGCACCGCGTCGCCGGCCAACACCACCCGCGGGTCGGGTGTCTGGACACCGGGCCGCGAGGCCCACGGCTCCAGCCCGACCAGCACGCAGTCGCGCTCGACCAGCCACACGTCATCGACCACGGACAGCGCCGCGGTCTCGGGGTAGAGCCGGTGCAGTTCGGCCCGCATCCGCTCACGCAGGTCGGCCTCATCGGTGCCGTCGGGTACGGCGTAGGCGTGCAGTTCGACCACCGACCCGCCGTGCTCGGCCGACCAGCGTGCGGCGTGGTCCTCGAACCGCTCGAGCACCGAGACGTTGTCGACTGGTCCGTAGCCGCTGGTACCCAGGAACGGCGGCCGGTGCGGTGCGACCCTGCCGGACAGCCAGATTCGCCAGACCGCGAATGCCGGGGCCGAGCGGATGCCGCCCACGCGTCGTCGCCAGTCGGACCCCGCCGAGTCGACCCCCCCGATTGTGGGGGAGGCGGCGACCACGGAGCGGGCCCCCACCGGGTCGAGGGCGAGCACCACCGCATCGGCGGTCACCCGCTCGGTCGGCCCACCCTCATCCGCTGCAGAATCGTCCAATTGGGCAGTTCTGCAGTGGCGCGCGTGCACCTCGAGGCCGCCGTCGGGGCCATCCGCGATGCCGGTCACCGAGCGCCCGACCTGCACCTCGACGCCCAGCCCGGCGAGGTACCGGCCAAGCGGCGCCCAGAGCACCGAGTCGTAGTCGTCGCGCGGCACGTCGAACAACAGTCCCTCGGCGGAACCGACGAAGTACATGTGAAACATCGCCACCAACTCGGCGCCGGAAAACTCGCGTGGATCGGCGAAGAAGCTGCGGGCAAACACCTCCAGGGCGAGATGCCGGGCCGCCTCGGGAAAGCGCAACCGGTCGAGGACGTCGGCCGCGCTCACCCCGTCGAGTTCGTGGAACGTGGCTGGGAAGTCGACGTCGAGCAGGCCGAGCGCGGCCTCGACATCGACGCCGGCCAGCCCGCGCAGATCGAAGCTGGGGCTGCGGGCCACGAACGCCGCGAGGTTGGCCGGGGGCGTGCGCGGGATGCGCGCGAACGAGTCGGTGACGCCACCTCGCCGGATGAGGGGGTAGTCGTCGAGGGCCCGCAGCCGGTCGAGCGTCGGGTCGGTCCGGCGGAGGACCGCGCGGAGGTTGTAGTACTGCCGAAAGAAGGCGTGGAACCCTCGGCTCATCTGGCTCGCCGAGCCGTCGCCGAGCGTGACCGGCCAGGACCGCACTCGCCCGCCCAGCCGCTGCTCGCGCTCGAGGACCGTGACCCGGATGCCGCGTTCGGCCAGCCCCAGCGCGGCGGTCAGCCCGGCGATGCCGCCGCCGACCACGACGACGTGCCGCGAACCCGGTTGGCGCGCAGCGTCATCCGGTCTGCGCTCGCCGTCCGCGGGTCGCTGGGGTGCCGGGGGCGGATGGAACACGGCGCGCGAGTCGAGCCCTGGCCGCCAGCGGTCCGCCCCACCGACGAGTCTCATGACGGGCGGGTCGCGGCGATCGAGTGCACCAATCCGCGCTGCCACCCAGGGTGCTCGACCCGTTGCACGTCGACCAGGCCGGTGGCGGCCAGCCGCTCACCGATGCGCGCCACCGAGTCGAAGTCCCGCACGCTGGTGTAGAGATACCGGTGCAGTGCGAGGTCGGAGCGTTTCCAGGCGGCGAGCGGGATGACGACCCCGTGGCACACCGCGGCCCAGGTGGCCCGAGCGAGCGGGTTGCCGGCCACCGAGTAGTCGTGCACCACGAGCCCGCCGCGCGGTCGCAGCACCCGGCCGACCTCGCGCACCAGGGCGTCTCGGTCGGGCACGTTGCGCAGCAGGTACGAGGCGAACACGGCGTCCACCGAGGCGTCGGGCAGGGCGCCGAGGTGGGTGACGGCGTCCTCGACGACGAGGTCGACCCCAGCTGGCCAGGTTTTGGTGCGGGCCTGGGCGACCATGCCGTCGGAGGCATCGACGCCCACGACCTCGATCGGCCCGGTCCGGGCCGCGGCCCACGCGTCGAGCAGGGCCCGGGTCGAGGCACCCGACCCGCAGCCCAGGTCGAGCGCTCGCAACGGGTCGCCATTGGTCGTGGCCGGCGCCCGGGCCACGAGGAGGTCAGCGGCGCGGCGCAGCTGGGCGTGGTAGCCGGGAGAAAGAGCGACCATCGCGTCGTAGCTGGGTGCGGCCCGGTCGAACGCGTCGGCCAGTACCCACCGGCGGGTCTCCTGCTGCGTCACGTGAACTCCTTGTACTCGTCCACCGGCCTGCGCCTGGATGGTCGGCCCGTCCCGTGCGTTCACGCGGGCCGGCCCCTGCGGAAGATGCGCCGGTGTCAGGGGAGATCATGCCGGAACCGGTGCGGTCGGCATCCAGGTGGCTCGCCGTCGTGCTGCTGGGCACGCTGTCGCGCTGCTGGGCACGCTGTCGCACTGCTGGGCACGCTGTCGCGCTGCTGGGCACGCTGTCGCGCCCGTTAGCGACGGTGGTGGTGCGGGAACGCGGTGGGGCGATCGCCGCAGGCCGCGGTGGGGAGTGGATCTCCCGTCGTGTCGGCTGTCGATGGGCGTCGCCCGAACTCACGAACGCGGTCGGACGTCGTCGCCGAGACGCTCGGGTGCTGCCCATAGTTCAGACAGTGGTATCCGCACCATTGTGAATTTGTCGAAAAAGACATTGGCTACTGCCAATTTGCATCGCCGAGGTGTTTCTCGGAACTGTAGGGGTCGCGTACAAAGAAGCACGCACCACGTTTCCTCGTGAACGATCCATGTGCTATTGAAAGGCCTTGTCCGTGTCCCCGACCCTCTCCCGGCGTGCGCCCGGGGCGCAGCAGGGTGAGGTCGCATCCACCGCGACCGTGCTCACTGCCCGTGCACCCCGTGCACCCCGGTGGCACCCCATGCCGCCGTACCGCCGCGAGATCGTTGCCGTGCTCGAGCCCATCTGGACTATCGCCAGAGGACTCGACATGACGACCCGGCCGGCGACCGCGGAGGTGGCCGAAGCAGCCGCGCAGCAGCTCACGAGACACCTGCATCCCGGCGAGTTGGTGTCGGCGACCGCAGACGGCCGCCTCACTCTGCGGCTACGACGAGAGGACCGAGACGCGCGCCCAGTTCGGTTGCAGGAGATGGCGTACCACGCGATCGAGGTGCTCGATACAGTCGCCGACCAGCCCGGGTTGCTCGACCTTGGCGTCGGTTGGGCGCCGGTGACCCGCAAGTCAGACCCGGGGTGGGCCGGTGAGCACGCCGCGCGGGCGGCCGAGGAGTCGCTGCGCCAGCGTGACCTGCAGCCCCGGCACCTGGGGCGCCGCAGCTGGCAGCTCCGGATCAGCCGCTGGTCCGCCGGCCTCCAGATCCTGCTGGCGATCGTCGGCCCGATCGTGGTGCCCTTCATGCTGCTCGTCGCGGCCTACCGGCTGGGTCACGACGTGTCCGGCATCCTGTATTGGGCACTGGTCGGCGCGCTGACCATGACCGCATTCACCATTTGGGCTGAATGCTCCGCGGCGCTCGACCCGCCGCGTCTGCCAGCCGAGCCGGACCGGCCCGCGCCGCGCGCAACAGCCGTGATAGCGGCTTATCTTCCCAACGAGCAGGACACGATTGTCGAGACGATCGAGGCGTTTCTCCGCCAGCGATACGCCGGTGGCCTGCAGGTGCTGCTCGCGTACAACACACCGGTCGATTTGCCGGTCGAGGCCACGCTGCAGGCCATGGCCGCAACGAATGCACAGCTCACCGTCTTGCGCGTGAAGGACAGCACCTCCAAGGCGCAGAACGTCAACGTCGCCCTGGCCGTGACCGACGGCGAGATCGTCGGGATCTTCGATGCCGACCACCACCCGATGGCCGGTGCCTTCGACCGGGCGTGGCGGTGGCTTGCCGACGGCGCCGATGTCGTGCAGGGGCACTGCGTGATTCGCAACGGTGCCGCATCGGCGCTGACCAAGCTGGTGGCGGTGGAGTTCGAGCAGATCTACGCCGTTGCCCACCCGGGAAGGGCCGCGCTGCACGGCTTCGGCATCTTCGGGGGCTCCAATGGCTACTGGCGCCGCTCCGCGCTGGAGTGGACCCGGTTGCGTGGGTCGTTCCTGACCGAGGACATCGAGGCCTCAATGCGGGTGCTCGCCGCCGGCGGCCGGATCGTCAACGACCCCGGGCTGGTCAGCCGTGAACTGGCTCCCGAGACGCTCCGCGCGCTGTGGAAGCAACGGACCCGCTGGGCGCAGGGCTGGTTCCAGGTCTCGGTGCGCCACCTCGGACCGGTGCTCCGCGCGCCGACGCTGTCGTTGCGGCAAAAACTCGGCGCCATGTACCTGATGGGCTGGCGCGAGATCTATCCCTGGCTGGCGATGTTGTCCTGGCCACTGGTCGGCTTCTTCATCTGGCGCGACGGTGGGGTCGAGATGTCGTCCCCGCTGTTCCTGCTCATCACGCTGTTCGTCACCGTGTCCGGCCCGCTGCAGACGCTGGCCGCGTGGCGGCTCGCCGTACCGGAACTACGCCGCCATCCCTGGTGGTTCGCCGGTGCCGCCCTCGCCAACCTGCTGGCTTACACCGAGTTCAAGAACCTGGTGAATCGGGTGGCCCACCTCAAGCAGCTGTGTGGCGAGCACCAGTGGGTGGTCACGCCCCGCACCGCCAGGAACCAGAGCCCGGTGGGCAGTGCGACGGTCGAGGAGCCAGGGTGACGTCCTCCCGTCCGATCTACCCGCTGGTGTGGCTGCGTGGCCTGGGGGCGCTCTCCGTTCTTGTTTTCCACGCCTACCAGTACCACCGCAGCGGCCCCGACTCCGCCTGGCCGTGGTCGGGCCTGGCCCATCGTCTGATGATCGGCACGGACCTGTTCGTCGACATGTTCTTCGTGCTCTCGGGGCTGTTGCTCTGGCTGCCGGTCGCGCGGGCCGCGATCCGCGGTGACACCCACGCGCGGGGGCACATGCTGCTCTACCGACGGATGGCGCGACTTCTGCCGCTCTACTACACGGTGGTGCTGGTGGTCTGGGCGATGTCCACGCCGGTATTTCCGGGCGAGCACCTGGGCGACCTGTTCCTGCACCTGACCCTGACGCAGGTGTACAGCGACCGATACATCTTCTGGACCAATGGTCCAGCGTGGTCACTGGCGGTGGAATTCCACTTCTATCTGCTGATGGCGTTCGCCATTCCGCTGGTGCACCGCGGGGTACGCCGGGTGGACAGCCGTCGAGGTCGACTGCTGGTGGCCAGTGCCCTGCCGGCGCTGTGCCTGGTCGTCGGCCTGGGCTACCTGACGTGGGCGACTGTGCTGGCCAACCCGGGTGCCGAGAA
The DNA here is from genome assembly GCA_051657745.1 of Dermatophilaceae bacterium. Classification (GTDB taxonomy): domain Bacteria; phylum Actinomycetota; class Actinomycetes; order Actinomycetales; family Dermatophilaceae; genus JBOFLG01. Next base: position 15,614 of record JBOFLG010000115.1, read on the forward strand.
CTGGTCGGTCTGGTACTCGCCGCTCTCGCGGGCCGCCGACTTCGGCATCGGCATGGGTCTCGGCGTGCTGGTCGCGGCCGGGGTACGGGTGGGGCCCACCGTCCGGGGGTTGCTCGCGACGAGCGGCATCGTCGGGCTCGGCGCCCTGGTGCTGCTCCGGCCGGAACTGCCGCTGAGCGCGTGGTGGCCCGTGGGGTATGCGGCCGCCGTCGCCGTCGCGCTCGGTTCCATCGTGCTGCACAACGGGCCGTGGCCGGCGGCGCTCAGCTGGCGACCGTTGGCGTGGGTGGGCGGGCTCGGATACGGGATCTACCTGCTGCACGAGCCGGTGATGCGGGTGCTGAACTCGGTCGGTCTGCTGCCCGCCGCCCGGCCGGGTGGCTCGTTCATCCTCACCGCGGTTCTGGTCATGGTCCCCTCGATCGCCCTGGCGTGGATCAGCTCCCGGACTCTCGAACGTGCCGGGCTGCGCCTCCTCGCAACGGTCGACCGCAACGGCGTGCCGCGCGACTACTACCAGCATCTCGGGGCCGAGCGCGGTGCGGATGACGACCTGCTCAGCGCACCACAGCGGCACCTGGCCACGGCCGGCGAATCACCCCAGTCACGAGATCGTTCCTGACGGGTAGATTTCTGCCATGCGCACGACCATCGATCCAGCCGGTCGGCTCGTCGTGCCGAAGGCGTGACGCGATGTCATGGGGCTCGAAGCCGGACGAGCCATCGAGGTCACTCTCGTCAACGGCACGGTGGAAATCGAACTCGCGCCGGCGGACGTCACGGTCGACCGACGACGCCCTCGGCTGTCGGTACCGCCTGGTGTGACTGAACGCCGAACTATCCGGCGTCGACGTCGGGGCTGAGCGTGGCGGCGGGGGGCAGGCCATCGCGGCGGCCGGCCGGCCAATGCGTCGGGTCCGGCCCGAGTGCGGCCAGCAGCGCCACCTGCTCGGCGCACCACGGTGACACCTCGCGCCGCCCGGCGAGCACATCGGTGCTGAACTCCGCCCACGGAACCCACGCCGCGTCATCCACCTCGTCGGGGTCGGGGGCGAGTGTGTCGGCGTCGGCCCACGCCACGAACACCGGGCAGCGCTCGTTCTCGACCAAGCCATTCATCACCGCGCGGTAGCGGTACCCCGGGAGCACCAGCCGCAGGTCACGCACCTGCACCCCCAGCTCGCTGCGGGCGCGCCGCCGAACCGCCTCGTCGAGCGGCTCACCGGGCCGTGGATGCCCACAGGCGGTGTTGGTGACCACCCCGGGGAAGCTCGGCTTGCTCGCCGCCCGCGTCGTGACCAGCAGCCGCCCGGCGGGGTCGAGGACGTAACACGAGAACGCGAGATGGAGCGGGGTGTCATCGTGGTGCGCCGCCGACTTCGGTGCCTGCCCGATCGCTGCGCCCGAGTCGTCCAGCAGCACCACCGGGTCGTCCGACACCCATCCACCCGCTGGCGGCCGGGCGGCCCGGTCTCGACGCACCAGCCGCACCGGCTCTCGAGAGAGCACCATCCGCGTCGCCAGCCCGGCCTTGCGGAGCGTGGGAACCCTTGCCCGAGAGGCGAACACGTCGTAGTCGGCCGCCTCGATCCGCTCCAGGATCCGGGCGTACAACACCCGGGCAGTCGCGACGCAGCGCCGCGACGCGCCGGGCAACGCGGGGATGCCGGCATCGGCCTCCCGGTACAGCCGCCGGTTGCGCTCGATCTCGAACGCCATCAGCGCCCGCCACTCGGGGGTCACCGTGCGCGCCCACGGGTCAGCCCCGAACTGGCGCAGATCCTCCTGAGGTACGTAGACCCGCCCGCGGTCCAGGTCCTCGCCGACGTCGCGGAGGAAGTTGGTGAGCTGGAAGGCGAGGCCGAGGCTGCGCGCCGCGGGCACGGCATCCGTGCTGGGCCGGAGCACGGGCAGCATCATCTCGCCGATGACCGCGGCGCTGCCGTCCATGTAGCCGAGCAGGTCGGCCCAGGTCTCGTAGGTGCGCTGAGTGAGGTCGGTGCGCATGGCGCCGAAGAACCGCTCGAAGTTCTCCTCGGGGATGCCGGTCTCGCGCACCGTGGTGACGATCGCCGCCAGCACCGGCTCCTCGGACCCGCCGGCCGCCAGCGCTGACCAGAACCGCGACTCGAACACCTCGAGCTCGGCCGCCACCTCGGGGCCAGGGTCGGGCCCGGCGAGGTCGACGATGTCGTCGGCGAGCCGGGCGAGGGTGTAGCAGGCGTGCACATGCCGCCGCGACTCTGCGGGCAGCAGCCGGGCGCCCCAGTAATAGGTGGTGCCGTGCTCCCGGGTGATCTCGGCGCAGCGCGCGTACCCGGCAGCGAGCACCGGCGGTGCGACGTCGATCGAGCTGCTCACCGGCCTGCCGTCGTCGAGGCGTGTGGATGACGCGCGTCCGGGTGGCGGGCAGCCGGATGACGAGGAGTCGGATGACGAGGAGCCGGATCACGAGGAGTCGGATCACGAGGAGTCGGATGACGAGGAGCCGGCCGGGCGTGGCCCGCGTACTCCTGCACCCGCTGCGCGGCCAACTTGCCGCTGATCAACACCATCGGCACACCGACACCGGGCTGAGTTCCCGAGCCGGCGAACACCAGCCCCGGAACCCGACGGTCGGTGTTGGCCGGGCGGAACGGGCCGGACTGGCCGAAGGTGTGCGCCAGCGCGAACGGGGTGCCCAGGTGCATGCCCTGGGCCTGCCAGTCGTCCGGGGTGACGAGCACTTCCGCACGGATGTCGGTGGGGTAGCCGCCGGCTTCCAAGAATGCGTACAGCCGCTCCCGCATCGGCCCGGCTTCCCGGCGCCAGTCGAGCCGAGAACCGTTGTGCGGCACCGGCTCCAACACATAGAGCGCGGTCGACCCGGCGGGGGCAGCCGTGGCGTCGGACACGGTCGGCACGGTGACCAGCCGGGACGGGTCGGGCATCAGCTCACCGCGGTCGATAATCGCCTCGAACGCGCCATCCCAGTCCCGGCCGAAGTGGATGTTGTGGTGCCGCAGGTGCGCACCGGGTGCCCCCGATGCACCGACGTGCCACACCACCGCCGAGGGGGAGTAGGAGCCGCGCCGAGCCGTGCGCGGCATCGGCACTCCGGGCAGCAACCGGGTGTAGGCCACCGGGAGGTCGGCGGTGCACACCACCGCGTCGGCCGCCACTCGCTCGCCGTCCGCGGTGGACACCCCGGCGACCGCGCCGTCGCCGCGCCGGAGCACCTCGGTGACCTCGACGCCGAGATGCACCGGTACCCCGGCGTCGGCGAGCGCGCGCGCCATCCCGACCGGCACACCGTGCAGCCCGCCGTCGGGGTAGTAGACGCCGAGCACGGTGTCCATGTACGCGATGACCGCGAGCACGGCACGGGCCTTGGCCGGGGCGATCCCGGCGTAGAGCGCCTGGAAGCTGAAAAGTCGGGTCAGCCGGTCGTCGGTGAAGAACCGGCCGACCGTCGGCCCGAGCGCGCTCAGCCCGCCGAGCCGGAGCAGCTCGAGTGCGCGGCGTGGGGATCGGGCGAGGTCGAGTGGGCTGCCGTAGTTGTGGTCGACGAACGCGTCGAATTCGCACTCGTACAGCCGCTCCAGCCAGGTCAGGAACCGGTCGAAGCCGGCCGCGTCGGCGGCGCCGACCTTGCGGCTGATCTCCGCACGCAGGTCCGCCATGTCGGCTCGGACGAAGAGTTCGCTGCCGTCGGCGTAGACCGCCCGGTAGGCCGGGTCGAGACGACGCATCGGCACCAGCGCCTCGGGGTCGCCGCCGACCGCTCGGATCGGGTCGTGGACCAACTCGGGCATGGTCATCACGACCGGCCCGGGGTCGAACCGGAATGCGCCGCGATGCACCACCCCGGCGCGGCCGCCCACCACGGCATCCCGCTCGAGCACGGTGACGTCGTGGCCGGCCGCGGTGAGGTGGCAGGCGGCGGCTAGGCCGGATAGCCCGGCACCGATGACGATGACTCTCATGAGACTCTCCAGGCGATCGTGTCGGCGAGTGAACTGAGTGCCCCGACGGCATCGGGGTGGGCCCCCATGCCGTCGAGCGCCGCGTGCGAGCGGGCGACGAGACCAGCGATCTCGGCCTCGGCACGGTCGAGGACGCCGCACTCGGCCATCGCCGCCCGGAGCCGGGACACGCCGACGTCGTCGAGAGTACCGGCGTCACAGGCGTCGAGAAGCGAGCGGGCGCTCGGCGGCAACAGGTCGGCAGCCCAGCAGAGCAGCACCGTGGGCTTGCCGGAGCGCAGGTCGTCACTCGCGGGTTTGCCGGTGCTGGCGGGGTCACCCCACACCCCGAGCACGTCGTCGCGGACCGCGAAGGCGTCGCCCACCAGGTCGCCCCACGCGATGAGTCGCGCGACCAGGGTGGGGTCGGCTCCGGCGACGAGGGCCCCGAGCTGGAGCGGGCGGGTAATGGTGTAGCGCCCGCTCTTGAACCGCGCGATGCGCTGCGAGGTGGCGAGGTCACGGCGCCGACCGGCGGTGTGCGTGACATCGAGCAGCTGACCCTCGACCAACTCGACGGTCATCACCCGCCAGGCCCGCCGCACCTCGGCCGCGGTCGGCGACACGAGCAGGCCCGCCTCGCTCAGCGCGAGGTCGGCGACCAGGGTGGCCACGCTGTCGCCGAACAACCGGGGATCGCCGGCGCCGCCGGCGTCCTGGTGGCGTGACGCTGCCGCCACGTGCAGGGCGACTCTCCCGCGGCGGGTCTCGGAGCGGTCCATCACATCGTCCTGGACCAGCGCGAAGAGGTGCAGCAGCTCGAGCGCGGCGGCCACCCGGACGGCATCCGGATGAGTGCTGTGATCGCCCTGACCGATCTGCCAGCCCCAGTGCGCGAGCACCGGGCGGAGCCGTTTGCCGTGGTTGCGGACCCGGTCGGCGAGTTCGCTGACCAGGTCCACCCCGAGCGGTCCGGGGTCATGCGCGACCCCGAGCCCGTTACCGGTGTCGGCGGCCTCGACCAGCGCGACCCGTACGTCGGCGAGCGTGGACTCGATCAGCGCGTCGACCTCGGCGAGGGTTTCCTGCGCCAGCCGTGGGCTGCGACGGGGATCGAGGTGTACTGCCGCGACCCCGGCACTCATGGACTCAATCGTCCTGTCCGTCCTTTCACGTGTGCACGCATCCTGTGCTGACCGAGAGCGTGGCATGACCCTAGACAACCATTGTTCCAAGCGCACCCTTCGTCGGGATCCTGGGCCAGGCTGTCTAGTCTCGCGTCGTGTGGACGCCGACGTCGTGGTGATAGGGGCCGGCCTGGCCGGGCTTGCGTGTGCCGACCGGCTGGCAGCGGCCGGCCGGTCGGTCGTGGTGCTCGAGCGTGAGCCGGTGGTCGGTGGTCGGCAGCGCACCGACGAGGTCGACGGGTTTCTGCTCGACCGCGGGTTCCAGGTGCTCAACCCGGCATATCCGGCCGTGCGGCGGCGGGTGGACGTGGCTGCGCTCGACCTGCGCGCGTTTGGGGCCGGGCTGCTGGTGCGACGGTCGTCCGGCCTGGTCGAACTGGCCCATCCGCTGCGTCATCCGGCCCGGGTACCGGCCACCGTGCGCAGCGGCCTGCTCTCCCCGCGGGCCGTGCTGGCGCTGGCGCGGTGGGCCGCCCCGGCCATCGCGGCGCCGCAGCGGGTGCTCTCCGGGCCGGACCTGACCGTTCGCGACGGGCTGGATCGGGCCGGGGTGCGCGGCCCGGTGCGCGCCGAGGTGCTCGAGCCATTTCTCGCCGGGGTGCTGGCCGACGACGGTGGCGACACCTCCAACTCGTTCGTTCGCCTGCTGGTGCGGATGTTCGCCCTTGGCGTGCCGGGGCTGCCGGCGCGCGGCATCCGGGCACTGCCGGAGTGGCTCGCGGGTCGGATGACGACACGCCCGGGCCGGGTTGAGGTGCGCCTCGGCGAGCCGGCAGTTCGGACCTGGGCGGATGGTGCGGGGATGGTGGTCGAGGCAGCTGGCGGCCAGGTGGCGCGGGCCCGGGCCGTCGTGGTGGCGGTCGGTCCCGAGGCGGTCTCCGGGCTGGCGCCGGTCGATGCGCCCGCGACAAAGGGGCTGCGCACCTGGTGGTTTGCGGCCGCGGAGGCGCCCACCACCTCCACCATGGTCACCGTCGATGGGCGGCGAGCTGGGCCGATGGTCAACGCGGCGGTGGTGAGTAACGCGGCGCCCACGTATGCGCCGCCCGGTCGCCACCTCGTGCAGGTGACCACCCTGCTGCGGCCCGGTGACTCCGATGGTGCGCAGGTGGAGGGAGCGGTGCGCCGTCAGGCGGGGGAGGTGTTCGGGGCCGACGCCTCGGCCTGGGACCTGGTACGCCGCGACGATGTGTGGCACGCGTTGCCACATCAGGCCGCGCCGCTGCGCACGACGACCCCGGCACAGGTGTCGCCGGGCCTGTATCTCGCTGGCGACCACCGCGACACCGCCTCGATCCAGGGGGCTTTGGCATCTGGGCATCGGGTCGCTGGTGCGCTGCTCGCCGGCGCGCTTCGGCCTGGTGTCGACGGTGGGCCTGGCTCCGCGAACCGTGGGACTGGCCTCGACGGTGGGACTGGCCTCGACGGTGGGACTGGCTCCGCGAACCGTGGGACTGGCCTCGACGGTGGGACTGGCTCCGCGAACCGTGGGACTGGCCTCGACGGTGGGACTGGCCTCGACGGTGGGACTGGCCTCGACGGTGGGACTGGCTCCGCGAACCGTGGGACTGGCCTTGATCGTGGGCCTGGCTCCGCGAACCGGGCGTGGTGAGCCAGCCGGTGCGGCGCCGAGTGCGGCTGGTGTTCCCGCACCAGCTGTTCGCGTCGCTGCTGGAGGAGCCGCAGGGCACCCGGTTCGTGCTCGTCGAGGATGACCTGCTGTTCCGTCAGCAATCGTTCCATGCCCAGAAGTTGGTGCTGCACCGGGCGTCGATGGGGTTGTTCGCGAACCGGTTGCGGCGCAGCGGTTTCGGCGTCGACGTCATCCAGACGGACGCCGGCCGGCGCACCGGGCCGCGGCTCGCCGCGCTGCTGCGGGACCTGCGGCCCGACGAGGTGCGTGTGCATGACCCGGTCGACGACTGGCTGCTGCGCGATACCCGCGCCGCCGTCGCCGACGCCGGGGTTCCGCTGTCGCCCGAGGACGTCGAGGAGACGCCGAACTTTGTGACCACCCGGGCGGAGCTCACCCAGTGGTTCGGTGCGCACCGGGCACGGATGGCCTCGTTCTATCAGTGGCAGCGGCAGCGGCTCGACGTGCTGGTCGAGGGTGGGCGGCCGGTGGGCGGCCGGTGGTCGTTCGATACCGAGAACCGGAAGAAGCTACCGAAGGGTCACCGGGTGCCACCGCGGGCGTCGGTCGAGCGGGTGGATGACGCCCGCGTGGCGGTCGAGGAAGCCGTCTCGTGGGTGGGGGAGGCGTTCCCGGACGCGCCCGGCCGGGCCGACACCTTCGACTGGCCGGTGACCCATGCCGAGGCGCGGGCCGGCCTGCGCGAGTTCGTCACTGAGCGGCTGGCCCAGTTCGGGCCGTACGAGGACGCGGTGAGCACGCGTCATCCGTTCGTGTTCCATGCCGCGATCACCCCGGCGCTCAACTGTGGCCTGCTCGACCCCCGCGAGGTCCTCGATGCCGTCCTCGAGGGCGCGCAGGCTCAGGGCGTGGCCCTACCCTCGCTCGAGGGGTTCGTGCGCCAGCTGATCGGCTGGCGGGAGTACATGCGCGCGACGTACCACCTCTACGGGCGACGGATGCGCAGCACCAACCACCTGCGCCACACTCGCCCCCTCGCACCGGGGTGGTGGAACGGCAGCACCGGCCTCGACCCGGTCGACCATGTCATTGGCGTTGTGCAAGAACGGGGTTGGGCGCACCACATCGAACGGCTGATGGTGGCCGGCAATGCGATGTGCCTGCTCCGCACCGACCCGGATCAGGTCTACGAGTGGTTCATGGCGTTCTTCGTCGACGCCTACGACTGGGTGATGGTGCCGAACGTCTACGCGATGTCGCAGTTCGCCGCTGGTACCGGCATCACCACCAAGCCATACGTGTCAGGCTCGAACTATCTGCGCACGATGACCGACTTCGGGCCCGGTGCATGGCGCGGCGACTGGGACGCCCTGTACTGGACCTTCGTCGAGGACCACCGCGAGGTATTCGAGGGCAACGCCCGCTCCGGGTTCGTCGCGCGCACCTGGGCCGGGATGGACGACGCCCGCCGCCGGGAGCTGGTGCACCGGGGGCGCGCCGTCATCGATCGCCTGTGACTCAACCCTTCTCGCTCGAGGTGCGAACCTTCGCCATCACCCCCCGGAACCATCTGAGGCGATCCACTACTACCCGGGCTCCGTGCCGAAAACCGCTGCGGCCCGGGCGAGTTTCGCGCGACTCCCGGGTCACCGCGACCGCTGGGAGCGGTTCGCCCGCCCCACCATGACGTCCACCGTGGTTCGTCAGCCGGCATCGGCCCACACGGGGTCTCCGGTAGCGCGCCGGTGTTCGTCGGTGGTCGCGGTATCGGCGGAGCGGGCGTCATCCGTATCGTGGTTTTCGGGGCAGGAGGTGTACCAGGCATCGAGCTGATCGCGGGTCCAGGCCGGTTCGGGCCGGGCGCGGCCGATGATGGCGAGCAGCCTCTCCTGTGCGTCCTGTTCTGCTCGTTCGCGGACCCGCTCGCGGGTCTCGGCGTCGCGGAGCGCGGCGAGGGCGCGGTCGTAGGAGCCGGGGTGCAGGTTCCAGGTCACGTACCTACCGTGCTCGTCCGGCTGCTCCCGCACGTCCGCCCAGAGCTGACGGGCATGCACGAGAGTGTGATGGTTCTCGCAGAGCAATGCGGCGTTGTTCAGGTCGGTCGCGCCGGCGTCGGCCCAGTGCCGCACGTGGTGGGCGCGGCACCAGTGCGCGGGAGTGTGGCAGCCGGGGTAGGTGCAGTGCCGGTCGCGGATGGTGAGCCGGCGCCGTTGGGCGCGGGTGAACAGCCGCACCGACATGCCCTGCTCGAGCACCTCACCCGCGGCGCCCAGGACGTACGGGACCAGGGCGGCGTCGCAGGCGATCTTGCGGAGCTGCTCCGGCCCGATGACCGTCCCAGCCGCGGCCGACCCCAGCACCTCGGCGCAGCCAGTGCGTTCCTCGAGGTCGGCGAGGGTGACCATGACGTGCACTGCGGAGGCCGTCCCGGCCGTCCCGTCCCGCCCCGAGTTCTCGGCGTCGATGCCGGCGCTTCTCCGGCAGACTTCGGTGAGGGCCTCGACGCGGCGCTGCCCGGAGGGCCGGTGGTCTCGCTCCGTGGTTTCTTCGTTCGGGGCGGGTCTGGCGAGCGGACCGATCGCGGCTTCGAGGGTGGCGGCCTGTTCGGGGGTCATCACCAGCTCGTAGCGAGTCACGTCCGCGGACTCCACCCACCGCGGGGTCAGGTAGGCCCCCGAGCGCAGCCGCTCCTGCGCCTTGTCGAGCTCCCCCAGTGCCCCGTGCTGCGCGAGCAGCCGCGGCCGCAGCCGCTTCATCGTGCTCGTGCCGTGCGCGACGACCAGGCCCACCAAGGCCCGGGTCACGGTGGGCACCGCTTCCGGCACCAGCCGGCTCTGAAGGCGGCGCTCCTCGGCGAGCACGGTGAGCGCGTTCGCCGGCTGCAACACGCCCTCGCGGACGCAGCCCCACACGATGCCCACCGGTGACGCCGGATCCGGCTCCACCGGAGCGCTACCGCTGAGTGCCGCCGTCCGGGACGGCGCGAGAACCTCACCCGCGAGCCTCGCGACCGCCGCGGCGCCGCCCTGCCGCAGCGACGGCGCATGCTCCGCCACCCACGAACCCAGCTCTCGCGACGCCAATCCGTCTCGCCGCGCGTTCTCCACGGCGAGCCCGACCCGAGCCGCGCCGGCCTGCGCGCCGACCTGGTCCACGAGTGCCATCACCTCGGCGACCTCAGCCGCACTCAGGCGGGTCGCGTCATGAGCGAGCTCGGCGAGCGCCTCCCGCGCAGCCACCAGCACCGAGCGCTGCTCGGCCGGGGTGCGCGCGGTCGTGACCATCACCTGATGGTAATAAGAGGTATGTTCGAAAACAAGAGGGCCTGCCGAGAGGTTCGGACGTCGGCATCCGCCAGCATCGAGCGGCGCTCGGTGGGGCGACGAACTACCCGGGGCCGGCGGTCATCGTCGACCCGGCCGGCCGCCGAGGCCGCGCTGTCCTCAGTTCTCGTGACGTCCACCGGTCTGGCAGCCGGGGCACCAGTGCAGCGCCCGCCCGGCCAGATCTTCCCGGATGACGACCGCGCCGCAGCGCGGGCACTCCCGGCCGGTTCGGCGGTACGCCGCGTACCGCGGGCGCCGCCGCGGCACCGCCTCGCCGCGCACGAGAAGGCTACGGGCAGAGGCGAGTTCGGCGTCATCCGTGATGATCAACCCGGTCGCGACACCGATCGTCATCAGATCGCAGGTGTCGCGCCAGAGCTGATCCCAGGCAGGCCGGCCCAGGGTGCGGCCGGGGAGATATGGGTCGAGCGCTCCGCGGTGCAGCAGCTCGGCACGGTAGACGTTGCCGATGCCGGCGACCACGGCCTGATCCATCAGCAGCGCCGCGAGCGGACGGCGCGAGCACGAGATCCGGCCCCAGGCGAGGTCACCGTCGGCGTCGTCGCGGATCGGGTCGGGCCCGAGCCGAGCCAGCAGGGTGTCCACCTCGCCCGGCGTCAGCAGTTCGCACGCGACCGCCCCGCGCAGGTCAGCGACGTAGGTGCGGGTGGTGAGCCGCAACCGCACCGCGCCTCGGACCGGGAGGTCGGTGGGCGGCTCGGCGGGTCCGCGGCGGCGGTGCTGCTGCACTGAGTACCGGCCGAAGAGACCGAGGTGGACGTGCAGAGTGAGCGACTCTCCCGTCATCCGCACGAACAGGTGCTTGCCCCAGGCCTGTACCGAGGCGGGTACGCCGCGGTCGAGCCGCGCTGCTCCGTCGGTGAACCGACCTTGTGGGGATGACGCCCGCACGTGTTCGCCGACGATCGCGGCACCCAGCCGGGCGGCCAGTGCATGGATGGTGTGACCCTCCGGCATGTGCCTATCGTGCCCTGCCGCACTCACTGTTCCCGCCCGCGCCCGGAACCGTCATCCGTGCCTGGCTTCCGTAGTGGTGTGGAGGTGAAGGTCGCCAGGCGATGGTGAGCGGATGGCGCCGCGCGATGGTGAGCGGATGGCGACCGGGCGGGGTGTCGTTGGTGGCGCCACTCGGCGAGCCCGCCGGCGGGCCGGTGTCAGCGAGTCCGCGGGCTGGCGCGACGTCGCCGGGCCAGGTCGTCGGCGGCCTCGGGCCATTGTGGGTACTCGAACACGAACCCGGCGTCGAGCAGCCGACCGGGCACGACCCGGCGACTCTTGAGCAGCAGCTCGGTGTCCGTGCGGATCACCCACGCGCCAATCTCCGCCATCCACGCGGTCGCCGGCAGTCCAGGCCGCCGCCCCCAGGACCGGCGCAACGCCCGCATGAGGTCGCGCTGCGGAAGCGGCCCAGGAGCGGCCAGGTTGACCGGGCCGTCAAGGTCGGTGCGGTCGAGCAGCAGCTCGACGGCCCGCACGAAGTCGCGGTCGTGGATCCAGGACACGTACTGCTCGCCCCCGGCGACCGGCCCGCCGAGGCCGAGCCGCGCCATCCAGGACAGTACGTCGAACACGCCGCCACGGTCCGGGCTCATCACCATCGCGGACCGCAGCGCGACCCGGCGGGTATGTGGCAGGTCCGCCTCGTGCTGGGCCGCCTCCCAGTTGCGTGCGATGCGAACACTGAACTCCCAGTAGTCCGGAACGCCGGGCTCGTGCCCACCGATGATGCCGGTGGCTTCGTCGTTGGCGGCGTCGCGACGGTCGGCGTAAATGGTGGCGGTGCTCATCTGGAGCCAGACGCTCGGCGGCCGACTGGCGGCAGCAATGGCCTCGCCGACGACCTGAGTGGACTCGACGCGGGAGTCCATCATTTGCCGCAGGTTCTCGTCGGTGTAGCGGCAACTCACCGTGCGGCCGGCGAGGTTGACCACCGCGTCCGCGCCGTCGATCTCGGCGGCCCACGATCCGAGGGTGCGGCCATCCCACGCGACATGCCGGATGCCGGGCTCGAGGTCCCCTGGGTGCCGGCTCAGCACCACCACCTCATCGCCGCGGGCGGCCAGGGCCCGACGCAGGACGCCGCCGACTTGCCCGGTTCCGCCGGGGATGACCACCTTCATGGTGGCGAGCATAAGCACCCGGCATCCGGCATCCGGCATCCGGCATCCGGCATCCGGCATCCGGCATCCGGCATCCGGCATCCGGCATCCGGCATCCACGGTGACCGTATTCGCGCGGTTCGTTGCCCAGTTGCTCGCCGTCCACCTCCGGTTCCGGCGACCGAACCGATCCCCCGGCGGGAGCAGGATCGCACCGCCTGGCAGGCCCGGATGTTGGCGGACCGGTCTCGGGTCGTCCTCACCGACTTCGAGGATGCATGCTCCCGGCTCGGACTCGACAGCGAGCAATTGCTGCACTCGTAGCACACCGGCACCGAGGTGGCGCGGCTGTCGCGGCGGGTTCCAGCGGACATTGTCGGCATCCGGATCGGCCGGTTCTCGGACGACACGTGGACCGTGAGTTTCGGCGGCCCTTGGGGGGTGCGGCGTCATCCGCGACGCATCGGGGGGCGCCCTGACGTTTCGCGTCAGCGACTCACCCTGCAGAATCGTCCAATTGGACGATTCTGCAGGGTGAGACTCACCCCCGTGCCCGGCCGGGTGGGCAAGGATGGCCGGATGGCGAGCGCGCAGCGTCCACCCGGCGAACCACCATCCGCAATGGACCCCCATGGCGGGTATCGACCGGTGGTCCGCGGTGGGCGCTCGGCGGCCCTGACCGCGCTCGGCCGCATCGACCCGGCCGGGTACGGGCGCACCCGCAACTCCCTGGACGGTGCGGTCACCCGGCTCTCGCCGTACCTTCGCCACGGTGTGCTCACCCTCGACGAGGTCCGCCGGCACGTGCTCGATATTGACCCCGGCGGGGCGTATACCCTGGTGAACGAGTTGTCCTGGCGGGACTACTTTGTCCGCGTGCGTGCGGTGCTCGGCGCCGACGTGTGGCGTGACATCGAGCGCTGGAAAACCGGCGCTCCGTCATCCGCCTATGACCCACACCTGCCGGCCGACATCGATCAGGGCCGCACTGGCCTGGCGTGCGTCGATGCCTGGAGCGAGGAACTGCGCACCACCGGCTACCTCCACAACCACGTGCGGATGTGGCTGGCGTCGTACCTGGTGCACCATCGGAAGGTCGCTTGGCAGGCCGGGGCGAGGTGGTTTCTCACCCATCTGCTCGATGGCGACTCGGCTTCGAACAACCTTTCGTGGCAGTGGGTTTCGTCGACCTTCGGCGCCAAGCCCTATCTCTGGAATCGGGAGAACCTGCGAAAGTATGCGGGCGATCGGTACTGCGGCGGTTGCCCGGTGCGCGATTCCGGGTGCCCGTTCGCCGCGTCATACGACACGCTGAGTGGTCGGCTCTTTCCGGATGGACTTCTCGCGGCGGGTGTCGCCGAGGTGGATGCCGATCGGCTCCGCCTCGTTCTCAACTCCCCGCTGCGAGAACCGATCGACCCCAGGCCGGAGGACACCGTGGTGTGGCTGCACGGCGAGCGGCTGTCGCCGACCAACGAGGCGCTGATGGCGAATCCGGGGCGACCGGCCGTGTACGTCTGGGACGAGGCGCTCTGGCGGGACCCTGGGTTCAGCCCACTCCGGGCCACGTTCCTCCAGGAGTGTCTTGCCGAGGTACCCGCGGAGGCCCGCCGTGGTGCGGTGGCCGCCCAGGTGCTCGCGTTCGCCGCGGCGCATCGAGCGACCCGGGTCGCCACGACGCCGTCGGTGAGCCCGCGGTTCGCACTGACCCGCGCCGAGCTTGAGGCGGAGGGGATCGGCGTGGAACTGTGGCCGGAGCGGCCCTTCGTGCGTGGCCCGGCCGAGTTGGACCTGAGGCGTCACTCTCGATACTGGCGGGCGGTGCGGGATGAGGCACTGTCTCCGTAGATAGCCTCGCTGTCAGAGCCCACAGCCTGCCTCCGATGTATCGATGAACGGATGAAGAATTACCCCCGGATGCCGTTGGCGAGGGCGTCAACTTATCCGCCATTCGCATTGAAAAGTTGACAGTAAATCGTTGTGGCACAGCGCAGTTCGGCATTGTGGCGGGCTGGTGCGTCAGCCCGGGTGGAGATGTTCCTGCGGAGGGTTGACCGTGCTGACTCGCTGCTGTTCACTCTGTCACTATGCCCTCTCGTGTTGCATCAGTTGCGTCCGCTGCTGGCCTGCTGGTCGTCCTGTCCGGATGTCAACCATCAGGCCCGATCACCATCTCGGTGAGTCAGGAGTCCACGTCCAGCCCGTCTGCCTCGGCCTCGCCAGCATCGACGGCCACGCCGGAGTCGTCCCCAGAGCCAACCGCCATGCCGGAGCCGACCGAGATGCCGGAGCCGACCGAGATGCCGGAGCCGATGCCGGAGCCGACCGCCACGCCCGAGGAGTTGTCCGGGGCCATGCCGACGCTCCCTTCTCAGCCAGAGCAAGTGAGCCCGGCAGGTAAGGCTGAGAAGCCGAATTCGGCATCGACGATGCTCGGCAACTTCGACACCAGCTCGGACCTGCTGCTCCTGTTCCATGACAACAAGCCGGACCCTGATGACATCCATTCACAAGCTGCCATCGGTACGATGTTGCGCGATCCGCGCTTCAGTGGTGTCAACTATCACGCAGTACAGGGCACGATCGGTAAGCAGTCGGGAACCCAGCTCGATTCGAGCAGTCTCTTTGATATTGCGTACCCCAACAATTGGTCGAATGCCCTCGGCGGTCAGGACAGTCGTGATGCTGCAGTGAGTGCCGTCACCGCGAAGTCCGTCGGCGCGCTCGATGCCGGTGGCGAGATCTGGATTGTCGAAGCAGGTCAGTCCGACTTCAGTGCCGACCTCGTTCGCAGCATCAAGTCCCAACGCTCGGACGTCGACACCAAGGCCGTCGTTCACATCGTCCAGCACAGCACCTGGAACGAACAGCAAACGACCGGTGCGGATCTCACCTATGTGAAAGACAACACCGACTACCAAAAGATCGGTGACGGGAATGGCGGCGGCGGCGCCTCTCCTGACCTCAATTCCAGTTCCAACAGCACCGCGAAGTGGGCCCGGGCCGCTGCCATGCCAGGCACAGCCGGCGCAATGTGGAAAGAAGCGAAGAAGTTGACCGACTCGCTCGGCTCGTCGTACCCCAACCCCACGATCTCGTCGGGCGGCCTGGACTTCTCGGACACTGTCGAGGCGCTTTCGATTTTCGGCCTGAACGATGAGGTCAAATCGTCGAACGATGACATCCTGGGCTTCTTCGACCAGTTCGACTGAAACCCCGCCCACCCAGGGTTGGGTGGGGGTCAGAAGTGATCACATTGCTGCGGCACCAGGGCCACACCCTGGTGCCGCAGTTGTGCTGTCCGGCGCGCGGCGACGAGACGCGAGGGGCCACACTGCGGAGGGCCGGGGTGCGTACCAGGCCCGTCTCGGGTGGCGTCGGGCTGCGACGCCGCGTGCCGAGTGACATCGAGGTGCGGGTGGTCGGATCGGGCGGCTGACGCGTGTCAGTGGCCCGGCGTAGCGTGCGTTCCACCACGACATCCGAAGGAGTGCACGATGGCATCAATTCTCAACCCATACCTCAACTTCCCTGGACAGGCCCGGGAGGCGATGGAGTTCTACCAGCAGGCGCTCGGCGGCGATCTCGAGGTCAGCACGTTCGGCGAGTACGGCGGCGATGGCCCGTCGGCCGATGGCGTGATGCACGCGAAACTCACCACACCGCTGGGGTTCGTGCTGATGGCGTCGGACATGCCGCCAGGCGAGGGCCAGACGCACCAGCCGGGGACCAACGTCCACGTCAGTATCGGCGGCGACGATCCCGAGCTGCGGGAGCAGTGGGAGCGGCTCAGCGAGGGTGCCACCATCACCATGCCGCTCGAAAAGCAGGTGTGGGGCGATGAGTTCGGCACCCTGACGGACCGGTTCGGCATCCACTGGATGGTGAACCTGGCTGGTTCCAGCGCCTGAACCGATGGTGCCCGGTGGCCGGGCCTCCGGCTCAGCCGGCTCGGCCGCGGGCGCCACCCGGGGAGCCGTCGATGTCGGTGTTTCGGCGTCGACGGCGGTCCGCTGACGCTCCGCGTCGAGCCGGCGGCAACGGGTGGCTCTCCGGTGCGTCGGTGCCCGCGCCGGAGCCCTTCGGCGCAGAACTGTTCTGGGGGTCAGTCGAATACGGTCGCCACGCGCCCTCGGGCTGGGCGAGCCGGTCGGCGATCACCCGGAGCGCGCCGAGGTGGTGGCCGTAGCCGAGGTGGCTGCCGTCGACCTCGACGTTCTCGGTGTTCGGGGCCGGTTCGGAAACGCAGCATTGCCATGCGACGATGCCGTCGCTGCGCGAGTAGACGCAGGTGGTGGGCACGGGTAGCGGCTCGGCGCGCCGGGCTCGAGCTTCTTCCGAGAAGAGCGACTCGGTGAAGGCTCCGCGGTTGAGCAGCCGGTACGTGGCCCACGCACGGGTTGACGTGGGGTGTCCACGAAACGGGCTGCCCAGGGTCACCACGCAGCGGGTGTGCTCGGGTAGCGCGCGAGCCATCTCGCGCGC
>JBOFLG010000116.1:0-4641 GCA_051657745.1 Dermatophilaceae bacterium
TCGCGAAGTGCGTCGAACTCGGCCCGTTCGCGAGAGCGCCGAGCGCGCAGCTCGGCGAGGACGTCCTCCACCGTGAGCCGAGTGTGCGTACCGACCTTGTGGGCGTCGAGCCGACCGTCACGGATCATCTTCATCAGCGTCGGCCGAGACACCCCCAACATGGCAGCGGCCGACGATGTCGTGAGCTCGGCGGGGATCGAGGTGACCGTCACCGCTCCTCCACGAGCCATGGTCTCGAGCACCTGCTGGAGGATGACGCCGAGTTCCGGTGGGATGTCGGCCACGTGGTGACCGGCACGGTCCACGGAGATCGATCCCTCGGGGCCGCGGAGTTGCTGCAGCACGGCCTCGGCGAGCCCCGACTCGCGCTCGGTCGTCAGCACCCGGTTCGTTGCGGCAACAGTGGCGGCCATGTCACGCTCCAGTGTCCCGGTGCTCGACGAGCACCTGCCTGTCGTACGTTCGCTTGCATCTGTCGTACGTTCCCTGGCGAATGTACGACAGTTACAGATATATCCGCAAGCCCCCAATGGCCGTGACGAGTCGCCGCGATCGGCTGAGGCGTGATCGACCTACTGCCCCGTCACTGCGGTCACGCGTCGGTGTTCTCGCGCAGCGGTGGGAGCACGGCCGGCAGCACCAGCCGGCGCCGGAGCCGCCAGTCGGATGCCGCGAAGAGGCCAGCCATCGTGCGGGTCGTGCCAGCCAGGTCGGCCCGCCCCGTGAGGTACGCCCATCGCTGGCGCTCGGGCAGGGCGAAGAACACGTCGAAGAAGCCCGGCACCTCTGCGGGCGGCATCCGGAGCATCGCTTCTAAGCCGATCCGCCGCAGACCGTGCACCACCCGCGCCGACCGGGGCCACACCACCCGCTGCACGGCCGCCGCTGCGGCGGCCGGCCCGGCGGCGAGGTGCGCTGCCACGGCATCCGCCACCGGCCCGGCCAACCGCAGTGCCGGGCCGATGCTGAACCCGGTCGCCGGGTGCACCAGCGGGGCGGCAGCCCCGAAACCGACCACTCCCGGGGTGCCGTGCCGTGACCGGTCGACGGGGAACCGCACGGTCTCGGTGAGCGCGTCGCCGGGCACCCGGATGCCGTGCCGCGCGAGCCGGGCGTGCAACCGCCGCCGCAGCACCGCGACCGGAAGGCCAGGCCGGCGGGCGAGCGAGGTCTCCTCGAGCAGCACCCGGTTGCCACCGACCGGGATGCCGTAGAGGAAGGTCGGCCAGTCACCCTCACCGTGGTCGGCGCGCCAGTCCATGAAGAGCGCATCACCGTGCGGCACCACAGGTTCAGCGGCTTCCGCCGACACCACCACCCCGAACGCCGTCTGCTCGGCGGCGACCCGGCGCGACTCACCCGCACCGAGCGACTGCCAGCGGCCGGTCGCGTCGATGACGACGGATGCCGCGAGCTCACCCCCGCCCTCGAGTGCCACCTGGCCTGGGCCGGTTAAGCCGGCAACCCGAGCGGCGTGCACTTGCACTGCGGCCAGCCCGGCATCGAGATGGGCCCGAAGCGCGGGGACGTCGAACACCGCATACTCCCAGCCGAGTTCGTGAACTCGGTGCCCGATCGCCCGGCCGCGAGCTCGGGCTGTCACGACGGATGCCGGGAGGCCGGCGGGCAACTCGTCGGCCCAACAGCCGTAGGTGGCAGTGAACGGGCGATCGGGGTTCGGGTCGACCAGCGCAGTCACCAACCCGGCTCGAGCACACGCCCCGGCGAGAGCTCGGCCCGCCGGCCCGCCCCCGGCGACCAGCACGTCGTGGCGAGAGGCGCTCATCGCGGACACCCCCGGCGGGGCGCGCCCGACCGACTACCGGGGACCAGTCCGACCACACGACCCGTGGAGCAGACAGTCGCGCGCGCGTCGGTGAGCATGTCGTCATCCTGCCCTGTCACCGAAGCGGCACCACCACGTCGCGGACGCGCTCGGGTCACCGCCCGGCCGCTGGCAGTCGGTGGATGACCAGGATGCGGCCGTGATCCACCTTCGTGCCAACCGGCACCAGCCCGGCCTTGGCCAGCACGCGGAGCGATGCGGCGTTGTCTTCGTAGGCATCGGCGAACACCGGCACACCCATCTCCCGTCCGACCGCGACCAGTTCGCGGGCCGCCTCGGTCGCAAACCCGTGCCCGTAGACCTCGGGGTGGAAGGCGTATCCGATCCACAGTTCCGGGTTGCCGCTGCCATCTGCCTGCACCAAGAGCATCGCGTCCCCGACCAGCCGACTCCCGACATCGACGGCGAACCCGCGGATGATCGCGCCCCCGACCGGTGCCGCGCCGGCGACTCGGCCCGAGATTCGGATGGCGACTTCCTCGCGGGTCAGTGGTGCGTGCGACAGGTTCCGGGCCACCTCGGGCAGCTGGCGGAACGACCACACGGCATCCGTGTCGTCCAGGGTGATTAGTCGCAGTACGCACCGTACCGTGCGGCGTGGCCAGGTGACGGCAGTGACCGGGTCGGGCGGATCGGCG
Organism: Dermatophilaceae bacterium; assembly: GCA_051657745.1. GTDB lineage: Bacteria > Actinomycetota > Actinomycetes > Actinomycetales > Dermatophilaceae > JBOFLG01. The sequence continues at coordinate 2,485 of JBOFLG010000116.1, forward strand.
AATGGCGTCATCCGGTGGTCCTCCTCGTCGTCATTGTCGGCCGTCGTACCGAACGATGTCGGTGGTCGGTGCGACGGTCGGCAGGGTCACCGCGCGACGGGTGACGCACCGCCGTGGCGAGATCGCGCCGTCGAGCCAGCAACGAGCAGGAGCCCCGGTTGCCACCATGAGTGGCAACCGGGGCTCCCGATCAGTCACGCCAATGCCCGCCGTCGCCCGGCTGGGCGACGGCGGGCGAGCGTCCGCCGCGGGCCGCGCCGTACTCCGACCTGGAACGTGACACGCACGCCGTGGGTCGTCGCCAGCACGATCGAACGGAACTGCTAGCAGAAAATACGCACCACAAGTGGCAGCCAGGACGGTCCACCAGACGTGGTGAACGTCAAGGTGGGGAACCAGCAGTCCGAGGAGGCCGCGGGAGGGCCCGGGGCGACTGGGACTGGCGGCGTGGTCGGCGTCGCCGTCGGCGTGGGTGGCGTCATCGGTGCCACCGGCGCTGCCGGCGCTGCCGGCGCTGGCGCTGGCGCTGTGACGCCGGGCGTGACGCCGGGGATTCCCTTCACGAACGCTGCGGCGACGCCGACAAGCTTCGCATTGGACGAGATCGCCGGCTCCATCTGCCGGTAGTCAGTGCGCTTGTCCGAGAACTGGTCATCACGCCCCGGGCCGCCGATGAGCGCACCGACGAGGACGTGCTTGTTCGGGGTGGTGGCGTTGATGTCGGTCACGCCGCTGGCCGCACGGTGGTGCGGTTGCGTCGGGAACTTCTCGCCGAAGCCGACCACGTAACTCATCGACTCAGGGTTAGCACCGAGAACGTAGTCGGTCTGCTTCACCACGAAGTTACGGTAGGTGGCGTACTTCGGGTGGTTGGGGCCGATGAGATCCATGTATGCCAGTGCCCCGTTGACCACACCCATGGCGTAGGGAACGGACAGGAAGTCGGTGCCGAACAGCAGCCCACCAGGCGTGTACGGCTTGCCACCGCCCGGCATCTCACCGTCGAGCCACTGCTCGACCTTGGCGAAGTACGTCGGCTTGTCGGTGACCTCGGCGAGCAGGAGGAACGAGCCGAAGGCCTTGTTGTCCCACGACATCGTGTAGCTGGAGCTGTAGGCGATCGGCGGGAACTCCTTCTCGGCCTTGGCGAGGTAGGCCTGGTCACCGGTTGCCTTGTGCAGCCACAGCGCACCCCACACCAGTTCGTCCTGGTAGCCGCTGAACGAGTTGTAGTACTTCGCGGCGTCGGGTACCGCATCGCTGTACTTGCCGCGGTACTTATCGGCGAAGGCATAGAGCCGGGTGGCGTGGTCGAGCAACTTGGCGCTGTATGCCGGGTCTTCCTGGGCAAACACCATGCTGGCTGCTGCCATGGACGCCGCGGTCTCGGCTGCGACATCGGTGCCCGGAGACGTGGCGTCGACCTTGAACGAGCGACGCTCGGCCGCCGACGTCTCGGGCGCTGCCCAGATCGGGTGGTCCTTCTGGCCCTCACCGACCTGGACCCACAACACGTTGTCCTGCGGGTGGGCCTTGATGAAGTAGTCGTTCACGTGTCGGAGCTGCCGCTTCAACGACACCTCTTCGCCCGCAGCCGCGAAGGCCTCGGGGTAGCGAAGGTAGTTCCACGAAAGCTGGGTGCCCGTCCACGCCATCGGGAAGCCAAACTTGACGTTGTCACCTGCGTCGTGCCAGCCACCGGACAGGTCGACCTTGTTGTCGGCACCGTCTGTGAGGTTGGCGCTTGCTCGCCAGGCTGTGCGGTTCCACGCGGGCTTGGCGCCCGACATCTGTGCCTCGTAGAACTGCACCGACTTGCCAAGCAGATCATCAAAGTCGTACGCCTTCGACAGGCCCGCCTTCGGCGCGTCCTCCAACGGCATGGCCTGCGCTGGTGCACCCGCACCAACTGCCATCGCTGCGGTCACCCCAACCGCCGCCACGACCCGTATCGCCCCTGACATTGTGACCCTCATCAGTTCGCTTCCTCATTCCAGCCGCGAACGGCCAGGTTGTGTAGTCGACAGAAAGCCCCAGGATGAAGATTCGGCGACGCCGTCCGACCTGGGGTGAACCCTTTCTACCGGTTCCTGTACTTATCGACAACCCCGCTACATCACCTGGACCGTCCGCCGCGCCGGCCCGCCACGGCCGTGG
>JBOFLG010000117.1:0-69824 GCA_051657745.1 Dermatophilaceae bacterium
TCGGCGGTGTCGCTTTCCTCTTGGCCGACCTTGTCGAGTTTGCGGCCCCGGGAGAACCCCTCCATGCCGTCCTCGACCATGAACAGCGTGATGCCCTTCGCGCCTTTGCTCGGGTCGGTGCGCGCCGCGACGATGACCAGGTCGGCCTGATAGCCGTTCGTGATGAAGGTCTTGCTGCCGTTCATCACCCAGTGGTCGCCGTCGCGCACCGCGGTGGTCTTCAGGGCGGCGAGGTCGGAGCCGCCGCCCGGCTCGGTCATTGCGATTGCGCAGATCTTTTCGCCGGCGGCCATCGCCGGGAGCCACCGCTCCTTTTGCTCCTGCGTGCCCAGGTCGACGAGATATGGCGGGCAGACGTCGGAGTGGATGCCGAAGCAGGAGCCGACCGCGGCGTTGAACCCGCTGAGCACCTCGGCCGCAATGGCATTGAAGCGGTAGTCCTCGGCGCCCATGCCGCCGAACTCCTCGGGGATGTCGAGTCCGAAGAGCCCCTGCGCGCCGGCTTCCTTCCAGAGGTCTCGGTCGATGGACTTCACCTCGAGCATCTGTTCGGCGCGCGGCCGCAGGGTGCGCTCGACGAACTCCTGCACCGAGGCGCGAAAGTCCTCGTGGGTCGACGAGTAGATGTTGCGTGGCATGGGAACTCCTCCAGTCGACTCGGATGTCACCGGGTGGCGATGGCGTCGATAGCACGATGATGACGGAATCCACGCGCCCGAGTAAGCGCTTGCTTAGTTTTGCTGGCATGCGGCATGCTGTCAACCGTGTCACCGACCCCGTCGAGAACCGAGGATGACGTCCTCGCCGCGCTTGCCCCCAAGGGTGGGCGCCCGGCATCCGCTGACGGCACCCCGGCATCCGTGGATGGAGTCACTGACACCGCGCTGCGGGTCATGCTCGCCGCGGCCGATGCCTTCGCCGAGCGCGGCTTCCCCTCCACCACCACTCGGGACATCGCCTCCCGCGCCGGTCTGTCGCCCGCCGGGGTCTACGTGCACTTCGCCAGCAAGGAGGAACTGCTGTTCGAGTTGAGCCGTCGCGGCCACGCCACCGCGCGCGACCTGCTCGTGGCCGCCGCCGAATCAGCGGCCACCCCCACCGACGCCCTCCGCGCCATCATCGGTGGGTTCTCCCGGTGGCACGCCGAACACCACCAGCTCGGCCGGATCGTCCAGTTCGAGTTCCGCCACCTGCACGCCGACCATCGGGACGAGGTGCTCGCCCTCCGCAAGGAAATCGACGAGGTCGTTGCCGGAGTGCTTCGCGATGGTGTGGCAACCGGCGAGTTCGAGGTATCCGATGTCGGCGGCACGGCACTCGCCCTGCTCTCGATGGCCGTCGACGTTTCCCGGTGGTACGCGCCGGGAATGCGCCGGACCGCGGAAGATCTGGAGCGCTCGTACGGCGAGCTCGCCCTCCGACTGGTCGAGGCTCACCGCTGAGCCCACCCCCGACACGCCGCGTCGTCGCACCGTCAGCAGGATGGCCCGACCGCAGACCGGCGACCCGGCACCCTCCGGTGACCGCAGACCGTCGACCCCTCCCCCGCACAGGTATGGTGTCGCGGTGACCAGCGCCGACATCGCGTCCGTGGCGGCTCGGACCGCCCCCGGCCACGGGGGCTCGCCGTCAATCGCCGTCTCCGACTATTGGTGGTACACCGCTCGCGCCGATCTCCTCGAGGTGGCCCTGCGGCAGTATGTCGAGGGCGCCACCACCGCACTTGACCTCGGCAGCGCCGACGGCCCGAGCGCTGGCTGGTTTCGCGAGACTGCCCGGCGCACGATCTCGCTGGATATCGACCCGCGAGGGCTCACCGTCGGCGGAGTCTGCGGTTCCGCACTGGCCCTGCCATTCCCCGACGCCGCCTTCGACGCGGTGGCGGCGTTCGACGTCATCGAACACTGCGAGCCCGAGGCTGCAGCCCTCGGCGAGGTGCATCGGGTGCTCCGGCCGGGCGGGGTGTTCGTGATGTCGGTTCCGGCCTACTCCTGGGCGTGGAGCGACTTCGACATCGCCAACGGGCACCACCGGCGCTACACCCGCCCCCGTGCTGTCGCGGCCCTGAAACGGGCTGGGTTCGCGGTGCAGCGGGCCACCTACGGCTTCGCCACAGTTTTCCCGATGTTCGCCGCCGAACGCCTGGTGCGCAAGGTGGCCCGGCGCCGGCCCGACTCCGCTGCCGACATCGTCGACGTCCCCCGGCTCCCCCGGCCGCTCAATGCGGCCCTTCGCACCCTCTGCCGAGCCGATGAGGCGATGCTCCGGGGCCGCGATCTGCCATTCGGCTCATCGGTGTTCGTCGCCGCCACTCGGCCGCGCTAGCCGTCGAGCGGCCCGCCCCCCACCACCCGGGCCTGCACATCGGTGGCCGTAGCAGACAAACCAGCCGCCAGCGTGGTGGTGGCGAGCGCATCCACCTGGGGCCACACCACCGACCGGAAACGAAGATCGAGCACCTGGCCCGCCCCCAGCGGTGCAACCGGGATGACGCGGAGCGGGCGGTGCAGCACCCGCCGCGCCTCCCCGATCACGTGGCCCACGGTGACCGGCCGCCCCGAGGCGAACACCTTGGTGACGACGGTTCCCGGCGGTTCGGCCAGCGAGCGGATGATGGCGGCGGCCGTCATCCGGCCCGCGTCGGTGACGTAGAGGTAGTCGCGGATGGTGTCCAGCGAGACGTAGACCGGGAGCGGCCGCCCGGTGGTGTCGGCGAGGCACAGCTGAGAGATCAGGCCCTGCGGTTTGCCCAGCACCTGCCCGGGGCCGTAGACGTTGCTGAACCGGCCGATCACCGCACGGAGACCGGTGCTGGACACCAGGCCGGTCAGGGCTCGCTCCATCGCCAATTTCGTACGGCCGTAGGCCACCAGCGGCCGCGGCTCGGTTCGCTCGTCGAACGGCGGATCCGCGGAGCCGGCGTGCAGACCACCAGCAGAGGACGCGAGAAAGACCGTACCCTGGTCGCCGTCCCCGGCCGTCCCGCGGAGCGCCGCCAGCGCCTGCTCGAAGACCCGCAGTTCGACCGCGAGCACCGCCTCACCGGTCGCCACGACCCCGGCTCCCGCGCACCACGCGACCATCCAGGTGCGACCGGCCCGCCGCCGGGCAAACTCACCGAAGGCGTTCGCCAAGGCGTCCACCGCGGCAGCTTCCTCAGCCCACGGCACCCGCGCCTCGGTGACCTCGACACCGGCCTCGCGCAGCGCCGTGACAACGCCTCGACCGACCAGACCACCGGACCCGACGACCAGAGCGAGCGGGGCCTGCGGAACTCTCACCCGCCGCCCGAACGGTGCGCTGGCTGTCGCTGCGGCGACGAGCCGCTGCCGGCCGCTGGCTGCGCCGACTCTCTGCCGAGCGGGCCGTCGAGGCGGTCCCGGACTGGGAGGTAGAGCGGCTTCCCCATGGCCATATCGACGGCCATGCCGACGTACTCGGCGATGACCCCCAAGCTGAACAGGATGACGCCGGTGGCCGCCATCAGCAGCAGCATGGTGGAGGTCCAGCCGGGCACCTCCCACCAGTCGGCGGCCCGCCCGATCACGAGTGCCGCGGCAACCAGGGGCGCAAGTAGGACAGCGGCGGCGCCGGTAGCGCTGACCCATCGCAGCGGCGTGGTCCCGCTGGAGAGGACCAACCGCCAGAAGTGCGACAGCAACCCGCGCAGCCGGTAGCCCGACGGCCGGCCACTCTCAGCCCGCATCTTCATCGGACAGGTCGCGACCCGGCGGGCGACCCAGGCGATCGCGACGTCGAGGTAGATCCCCGGGCCGGCGTACGCGGCGACCGACCGGCCCACCTCGCCGAGCACGAGGCGGTAACTGAAGAAGTCGCCTGCGCGCGCGTCGTTGGCCAGCCTGGACACCACCCATTTCGCACCACGGGAGGCGATGTTGCGCAGCGCGCCGTGCGGTGGCACGTTGCTCGGCCGCGCATACACCACGTCGGCCTGCTCGTCCATCGCCACGTCGATCAGGTCGGCGATGCGCTCCGGGTCGTGCTGGCCGTCCTCGTCCATCGTCACAACCCACTCCCCGCCGGATGCTGCGACGCCGGCAAGGGTGGCGGCGTGCTGGCCGAAGTTGCGGCTCAACCACACCGGCCGGACCCACTCGTGGGTGCGGGCGAGTTCCCGGATGACGGCATCGGACCCGTCGGGACCGCAGTCGTCGACGAGGAATACCTCGGTGACCCGGTATCGACGGCCGGCCGGAGTTGTGCGCTCGGACACCGACGCTGCCAACTCGGCGACCAGCCCGGGAAGGGTACGCACCCCCTGATAGACGGGCACCACCACCGACACCAGGTGCGGAGGGCTGGGCTCGCGATCCACGGCCGCCACCCTAGTGGGGGATGACGACCCGTCGCTGCGTGGCGCGCGCAACGGCCTGCCGGCCCTCAGTCGCGGGTCAGTTTGCGGTAGGTGACGCGGTGCGGGCGCGCGGCGTCCTCACCGAGACGCTCGACCTTATTCTGCTCGTACGCCTCGAAGTTGCCCTCGAACCAGTGCCATCGCGCCGGGTTCTCGTCGGTGCCCTCGTAGGCGAGGATGTGAGTGGCCACCCGGTCGAGGAACCACCGATCGTGGCTGATCACGACGGCGCACCCGGGAAACTCCAGCAGTGCGTTCTCGAGGGACCCGAGGGTCTCGACGTCGAGGTCATTGGTGGGCTCGTCGAGGAGTAGCAGGTTGCCGCCCTCCTTGAGAGTCAGCGCGAGGTTGAGCCGGTTGCGCTCACCACCGGAGAGCACCCCGGTCTTCTTCTGCTGGTCTGGGCCCTTGAACCCGAACTGGCTCACGTAGGCGCGCGAAGGGATCTCGACGCGCCCCACGTTGATGTAGTCGTGCCCACCAGACACGGTCTCCCACAGGTTCTTCGCCGGGTCGAGACCACCGCGGCTCTGGTCGACGTACGAGATCTGCACGGTCTCACCGATGTCGACCGCTCCCCCGTCGGGTTCCTCGAGGCCGACGATGGTCTTGAACAAGGTGGTCTTGCCAACCCCATTAGGGCCAATAACCCCAACAATCCCGTTGCGCGGCAACGTGAATGAGAGGTCGTCGATGAGCATCCGCCCGCCGAACCCCTTGCGCAGGCCAGCCACTTCGATGACCTTGCTGCCCAGCCGTGGCCCCGGCGGGATCTGGATCTCCTCGAAGTCGAGCTTGCGGGTGCGGTCCGCCTCGGCAGCCATCTCCTCGTAGCGCTGCAGCCGTGCCTTGGACTTGGTCTGCCGTGCCTTGGCGTTGCTGCGCACCCAGGCCAACTCGTCGGCGAGGCGCTTGGCGAGCTTGACATCCTTCTTGCCCTGCACCTCCAGCCGCGCCTGCTTCTTCTCGAGGTACGTCGAATAGTTGCCCTCGTAGGGGTATGCCCGGCCGCGGTCGAGCTCGAGGATCCACTGCGCGACGTTGTCCATGAAATACCGGTCGTGGGTGACCGCAACGACGGCGCCGGGATACGCGGCGAGGTGTTGCTCGAGCCAGAGCACCGACTCAGCGTCGAGGTGGTTGGTCGGCTCGTCGAGGAGGAGGAGGTCGGGCTTCTGCAGCAACAACTTGCACAGGGCGACCCGACGCCGCTCACCCCCAGAAAGCACCGTGACGTCGGCGTCGGGCGGCGGGCAGCGCAGCGCATCCATCGCTTGCTCCAGTTGGGAGTCGAGGTCCCAGGCGTCGGCTGCGTCGATAGCTTCCTGGAGCTGCCCCATCTCGGCCATCAGGGCGTCGAAGTCGGCGCCCTCTTCAGCCATCAGCGCCGAGATCTCGTTGTACCGGTCGAGCTTGCCCTTGATCTCGCCGGCGCCCTCCTCGACGTTCCCGAGGACGGTCTTCTCGTCGTTCAGCTCCGGCTCTTGCATCAGGATGCCGACCGAGTACCCCGGCGTCAGCCTCGCCTCGCCGTTGGACGGCTGGTCGAGACCGGCCATGATCTTCAGGACCGATGACTTGCCCGCTCCGTTCGGCCCGACGACGCCGATCTTGGCGCCCGGATAGAACGACAGCGTGACGTCGTCGAGGATGACCTTGTCGCCGTGCGCCTTGCGGGCGCGCGCCATGACGTAGATGAACTCCGGCATGACACCAGGCTAACGATCTCGACCCGCAGCCCCGAATCCAGCTGGTTGTCGGGCCGCGCGAACCACGCCGCCGTCCCCGCCGTTCCGCCCGACGGCAACCGCCGACCGCGCCGACCGCCGACCCTGCCAACCGCCGACTCCGCCAACCGCCGACCCCGCCAACCGCCGACCCCGCCGACCGCGCCTCCGTGCCGATGACGCCGTACCGCCCGGTGATGCGGAAGCCGGGAACAGCGATCGTGCTGCCTCAGGCCGCCGAGGTCTCGGCCTCCGCATCGCCGCGGGACCCCATTGGCAGTAGTGGCCCGGTACGGTCCGGAGCCGGCGCTGGCATCGCGCCCTGGCTGCTGCCTCCAACGCCGTCGTCGACCACGTAGTCGACCTGGCCAGGGTCGCCCAACTCCCATGACTGGCCGGCCGGCTCCTGGGTCGTGTCGCGACCAACAGGTGCTCCTCCGTTCCTGGTGTATCGCGTTGTGCCCCAACGCAGATCATGACCAATGGAATCGGCATCGAGCTCAACCCGGGTGCCGGTCGTGCCGTCACTACGCGGGTAGTCGCGCACCACCTGGCGGCCGTACACCGTGACCGGCTCGCCCTTTCGCAGGGAGGCCGCCGCGTTGGCGCCCAGACTCCGCCACGCGGACACCCGATAGAAGCTTGTCGGACCGTCCTCGTAGGTGCCCGGCTGGCCGACCACCTGCCGGCGCGGGTTGGTGGCGACCGAGAAGGATGCCACCGGGACCCCGTCACCGGTCGTCCGAATCGTGGGATCGGCCGTCATCCGCCCACGGATGGTCACCCAGGTGTCATTCATCGCACGTCCTCCATCCTCGCGCCCCGCCGGTTGGGGGCGTCGAGACCAGAGTGCGCTGCTCCACCCGTCGTGGTCAGCGTGGTGCGCGACGCGGCGCCGATCTGTGGACCGAGGGCGCCACACCTGCGCCCTGTGGACAACCGGCGCCGACGACGATCCCCACGGGCACGCCTGGACCATGATTTTCGCTGGTGCCGACCTCGATCAGATCGCGGCGGCCCGACGCAGCGCCGCACGAGTGGCCGCATGGCGCTCGAGCACGCGGCGCACCGGCGCCAGGACCTGGTCGTCGGCCACCAGACCGATCGCCTCGCGCAACCTGGCATCTGCTGTGGCGGCCAGCCGCCGACCACCGACCCGCGCCAGCCACCGGGCGAGCAGCGCGAGCAGCAGCCCCAGCATCACGCCGCCGACAAGCATCACGAACGGCACCGACATCACGCCCCACGACGGCGGCTCGGCCACGGTCGAACTGAGCTGGAACCAGCCCAGCACCGCAGACAGCACCAGCCACCACAACCCGACCAGCGCGGTGAACGCCAGCACGGTCTGAGCCACCCCGATGACCTGCCACCACCGGGGTCGTGGCCGGCCCAGCGAGGTCCCGACGACGGCCCGGTCGAGGGCGTCGCTCAGCGCGGCGTCGGCGGGCACGGCGGCACGCTCCACGGCATCCGCCCACGGCACCGGCAGCGCGGCGCCGGCCCGCTCGGCGACCCGCCGGGTGGCCAGTGACACCGCGGCCCGGGCTGCCGGAGTGGGCGGCGGCAGCGAGGACCGCCACAGCACGGACCGAACGTCGGCCTGCGACACGCTGACCTCGCGGCCGTCAAGCCGCAGCCGGCGCAACGGCCGAGCACGCAACTGGTGAACCCATCGAGTGACCGGCCATCCCGTGCGCGTCGCGGCCTGCATGCGGTAGTCGCGGTCGACCGCATCGACCACGAGCGGGACACCGGCACTGCGGGCTAGTGCGTCGACCAGGCCGACCCGGGCCGCCTCATCGACCACCGGCTCGGCGTCGGCGACGTGAGGGTCGAGGCCGAGAGCGGCAGCGCGCACGTCGGCAGCCAGTCGGGCCCGCGCGGCTGTCCGGCTCGCGACCACGTTGGCGATCCGCTGCCGCAGCTCGGTCAGGCCCGAGCCGTCGAGTGCCGACGTCATCACCACGGAGACGCGCGGCACCCCGTCGCGCTCCATCAGGCGCACGAGATCGGCCCGGCACGTCTCGGCGTCACCTGGCGCGAGCCGATCCACCTGGTTGAGCACCACCATGGTGACCGCCTCGTGGGTAGCGAGCGCGCGCAGGTACTCATCGTGCAGCCGGGCGTCGGCGTACTTCTGCGGGTCGGTCACCCACACGAACAGGTCGACGACGTCGAGCACCCGCGCAGCCTCGGCCCGGTTGGCGAGATTGCAGGAGTCGAGGTCGGGCAGATCGAGCAACACGAGGCCGTCGATTGAGCCCACCGCCGGACCGGAGATTGGCGGCAGCGCGCCGCTGGTGATGCGGTCCGAGACAGCATCCTGCGGGGCGGCACCCGCGGCACCCGGACCACTGGAATCCGGCTCGGCCGCAACCACGTCGACGGACTCGGCGGACTCGGCATCCGGCTCGACGGACCCGGCGGCATCCGGCTCGACGGGCTCGACGGCGTCCGGCTCGACGGACCCGGCGGCGTCCGGCACCCCGACCTCAGCAGCCTCGCCCGCGACGCGGCCCGGTTCGACGAGATGGCGCGAGCCCACCCGGATCCAGTCGAGCAGCTCACCCGCCGGCTGCTCGCCCCAGATTGCTGCCACCGGTGTCGATGTCGTGGGCCGGCGCACGCCCACGGTGGCAATCTCGGCACCGACCAGGGCGTTGAACAGCGACGACTTGCCACTACCGGTGGCCCCGGCCAGCGCGACCACGGTGTGCGAGCCAAGGAGGGCGCTGCGCTGGCCGACCTTGTCCACCGCGGCGCGAGCCCGGCTGCGCTCAGCACCGGGAAACTGGATGCCGCCAGCGTCGACAGCCGCCGACAATGCGGTGGCCGCCGCCGACAACTGCTCGGGTGAGGCAACGGCGATTGCGGCCGACCCCATGCGCAGTGGGCTCACCGGGACGCCACCCGCAACCGTTCGGCGATGGACGTCAGCCGGTCGGCCTGGCCCTCCGGGGGCGCCTGCTCGGCCAGTACCTCGGTGTACCTGGCTCGCTCGACGATAAACAACTCGTCGATACGCTCGAGTAGCCGGCGCCGGGCCTTTGCCGCCATCCGGCGCACCGCCTGGTCGCCGAAGATCGCCTCGAGCACCCGCTGGGCGAGCAGGGCCGTACCACCGGCGATCCCCACCTCGGCACCGACCAGCCCGCCGGTACTCCCGAAAGCCACGAGCATGAGAAACAGTCCAATCGCGTTGACCCCGTAGGCCGCCACCCGGGCATTGGTGCGCCGACCCTGTCCTTCGGTGCGAACCAGGTCGAGAACCTCACCCTGCCAGGCACGCACCAGACGACCGATGTCCTCGTCGAGGGTGGATGACGGCTGAGCCAAGTCGGGGTGCCGAGCCAGCAGGGCAGCGCCGCCGGGAAGACGGCGCCACACCCGTGCGGCATCGGAGACCGCGGTCTCGGCATTGGCGAGCACCAGCGCAGCCACACCGGTGTGCAGCGCCTCGCCGAGGGTACCGGTGGGCGGCCGACGGCCGGTGACCGCGGCGGCAATGCGGTCGCGCCACCGGCTCACCGTGGACTCGACCTGCTTGAAGAACTCACCGGTACCGACGAACTCCTGCCAGCGGGCGAGGACCTCCCCGCGGAGCAGAGTGCCGTCCGTCATCCCCGCCGCCACCCGATCGTGGGCGACCTCGAAACTCTCGTCGAGTGCCTCAACGAGCGCCGCTGCCGCAGCCTGCTGCTCGCGGCTCGCGGCGACCAGTTCCGCAGTGCGGGAGGAGAGCGAGTCGACCGCACCCCGCAGGGTCTGCCCGACGACGATCGCCCGCGCCCGGACGTCGCCGGCCAGCGCTTCGAGCCACGCGCGGAGTCGGGCGTAGGCGTCATCCGGGAGCCGCCCGTCGGTGAGTGCCACCTCAGGGACCGTGAAGATCGGCGCGGTGGGCAGGCCCTGGTCGCGCAGCATGGTGGCGAGGTGGGGTCGGATCTCGGCGACGGCCCCCTCGGCGATGCGGTCGAGCACAATCGCGACGGCGGTGCCGCGGTCGGCGGCGGTGCGCAAGAGGTCCCACGGCACGGCGTCGGCGTAGCGGGCCGCGGTCGTCACGAACAGCCACAGGTCGGCTGCGGCGAGCAACTGGGTGGCGAGCTCACGGTTGGCCGAGACCACGGAGTCGATGTCGGGCGCGTCGAGCAGAGCGAGCCCGGCAGGTAACGCAGCGCTCTCGGCCAGGCGCACCACCGCTCCGCCGGCATCGCCAGTGTCTCGGCCGGTCAGCCGGGCCAGCCCGGGGAGGATGCGGTCGCCGTCGAACCAGCCGACGTCGTCCGGGTGGTGCACCAGCACCGGAGTGGTGGTGGTCGGCCGCAGCACTCCGGCACGACTCACCTCGCTGGCCACGAGCGAGTTCACCAGGGTCGACTTGCCGGCACCAGTCGACCCCCCGACCACCGCGAGCAGCGGCGCGTCGAGCGAGCGCAGCCGCGGGATGACGTAATCGTCCAGTTGGGCGATCAACTCTCGTCGGCTTACCTCAGCGGCCTCGCGGCCGGGCACGTCGAGCGGCAGCACGGCGCGGTCGACCTCCCCGCGCAGATCTTCCACCGCCGAGACCAGGGTTAGCCCTCCCGGCTCGTCCTCCACGGGGCCAAGGGTAGCCAGCGTGGGGACCACATCCGCGCATCGCCACCCCGGCCATGCCGAACCGGCCCACTCGACCTCTCGAACATCGCCACCCCGGCCATGCCGAACCGAGCAACTCCGGCAAGGATGACGCCGTGCGTGTCTTCGTCGCGATCGAGCCATCACCGGATGCCGTGGAGCATCTCGACGCCTTTCTCGAGCCCCGGCGAGGTACCGGCGAGATGCGGTGGTCGTCGCCCAGCCAGTGGCACATCACCCTGGCCTTCGCCGGGGCCGTGCCCGCTCGGCTCGCCGAGCCACTCGTGGAGGCGGTCGCGGATGCCGTGGCGCGGCATCCGGTCGCGCCACTCGCGCTGGCCGGGGGCGGCTGCTTCCCGGACGTCACCCGAGCCAGCCTGCTCTGGGCCGGGGTTCGCGACGGCTCGCACCTGGAACCGGTAGCCCGCGCGACCCGCTCGGCGCTGGGCAGTGTCGGCGCGGCACCCGAGGGTGGGGCGTTCGTCCCGCACGTGACACTCGCCCGTCTTGGTGGCCCGCCGAGAGATGCCACCCGGTGGGTGCGGGTGCTCGAGACCTATGCGGGCCCCGAGTTCGCGGCATCCGAGATCGCGGTGGTCGAGTCCCACCTGCCGACGCAGCGCGGGCACCGCCCGCGCCACGAGGTACTCGCCCGTCTCCCCGTGGGTGGGTAACTTCTACACTGTCAGGCGGTACCGCAGCACCAGCCCCCGTAGCTCAGCTGGACAGAGCAAGAGCCTTCTAATCTCGAGGTCGCAGGTTCGAGTCCTGCCGGGGGCGCCTACTCGGCTACGCGTCCTGACAGTTCAGCCCAGATCCTCGCCCGGGGTCGATGGCGGAACCGCGTGCGCGCTCACCTCTCGCCCGATGCAGGTGAGCGGCGCCCGCGCGGTGCTGCACACCGGGTCCAGACGCAGCCTGATCCTGCTCTGCATGTCTCCGAGCGCCCGCTCGCTGGTCAGCCTGCCACGGCATCCGCATCGGTGCGTCGGTGCGGAGGCGGTGGAGAAGCGCCCTCCGGTCAGGCGGGGTTCTACCCGAGCAAACCGCCGGAGAAGTTTAGTCTGACACGGACATTACTGGTCATGGTGTAGTTTCAGCGCCGTGAGTGAGCAGCAGGACGTGATCACGGATCTCGAGGAGGCCGGAGTTCTGGCCGGCACACGGTGGGCGTACCACTCGGCCACCATCCGGTCGCTGGAGACATACTCTGAGGCCGATGGTCACGACGCCGCGTGGCTCGGCAACACCAGATTCACCTACTTCCGCAACCGGCTGGACCGGGTGTTCGCCTGCGAGCAGTACGCCGTCCGCTCCGGCGACGACGATGCCGGCCTCGATCTGCTGTACGCCGAATTGTCCACGCTGGACCGCGACACCATGCCGCACCTGGACCCCGGCCTGGTCCGCCGCTCCAATCTCAACGGCAGCCCCGGATGGGCCTGTGGCCAGCGCCGGTTCCTCCTGGCCTCGGGCGTCTTCGGCAAGCTCGACCAGACGCCGTGGCCCCAGAAGAGCCCGACAAAGCAGCGAGTGGCTCGCCAACCCAATCCCGATCCGGCGCAACCGTCGCTCTTCGAGAGTTTCGCCGACGAGGAGATCAGCGGGCTGGAGTCCGCCCTGAACACCGCGAACGAGCTGGACCTGGTGACTTTCGTGATCGCCCACAGCCTCGACTCGCTCAGCCAGCAGCGCGAGTTGGTACTCGGCCGGGCCCGCTTGAACTCCGGCGGTGGCCACGCATGGCACTGGCGGCAGGATCTTCTGGGCGCCCCGCCCGCGGATGGTGGACGTCGCCGGGGCGGCACACCGCTGCCCACCGGGCCGACGGTCGCGCCGGATGATGCCCCGGTCCGTTTGCGCCGCCAGGCTGGCGAGCGTCGTGACGATCGTGCTGGTGATGCGCGGTGAGTTCTCGGACATCGACAACCGACCGGGCAGCCACCGTCGCCGCCCTCTTCGACGGAGCACGTCTCACGCTTGCCCGACATCTCGCAGGTCTGCGCAAGAGCGACCTGGCAACCAAGGTCGGGAAGAGCCCGACCGCCGTGGCCGCATGGGAGTCGGGGGCTACCCGGCCCACGGCCGCCACAGTGGCGCACCTGGCACTAAGCCTGTCCGTCGATCCGGGGTTCTTCGCGATTCGTCCGGATGACGTCGCAGCGCTGAGCACCACGCCGCACTTCCGCTCGCTGCGGTCAACCAGCCAACTTGCCCGTGATCAGGCCTTTGCGTACGGGCAGTTGGCCGTCGACATCGCAACCAGCCTGGAGCGGCACGTCGAGTTCCTGGAGCCGGACGTGCCGAGTCACCCGGTCTCGGTCGACGACCGCGACGGCAACGGCCCGGAGCGGGCCGCGCAGCTCGTCCGGGAGCAGTGGGGGCTCGAGGTCGGGCCAGCCGGTCACCTCGTCCGGCTGCTGGAGAACCACGGCGTGCTGGTGGCCTTCAGTCCGGAGCAGACGGCTTCGGTGGACGCCTACTCCTTCGACAGCCGGTTGCGCCCGGTCGTGATCCTCAATCCGAGCAAGCGCGACTACTACCGCCAGCGCTTCGACGTGGCGCACGAGTTGGGTCACTTGGTGATGCACGGCGATGCCGAGCCCGGCGGCCGGATCGTCGAGGACCAGGCTCACCGCTTCTCGGCCGAGTTGCTGATGCCTGCCGACCAGATCCGCGACCTGCTTCCGCAGACCATGGGCGGCAACGTCTGGCAAACCCTGGCCCGCCTGAAGGAGCAGTGGGGCGTGAGTCTCCAGGCCCTGTTGTACCGCGCCCGCTGGCTCGGACGGCTCAGTGACGTGTCCTACCGCAACGCGATGGCGACCATTTCCACCCGTGGCTGGCGGCGAAACGAACCTGGCTTGATCAGCGCCATCGAGCAGCCATCAGTACTCTCGCGCGCTGTGGAGTTGCTGGCACGGGAAGGAATCGACGAGACGCAGCTGATTGCACAGTGCCGCGTGCCGGTCGATCTGTTCCGTACCGTCACATCTCGCGCCCCGCGCGGCGATTCACCCGGCTCGGCGGACAGGCTGGCCGCCACCGAACGGCCGGGTGGCCGCGTGGGGTCGCTACTGGACCGAAAACCAGGGCTGCAGAAAGTCGGGCCGTGGAGCGGTGAACTGGAAACCTGATCGGTTCAGCGGGCTGGTCCGGGGCTGGTCCAGGCCATGCGGCGAGCCTGCCGGGGTGTGCGGTGGCACACCGTGCTGGGGCGTCAGTTGAGCGTGCCGAACTCGAACGCCGGGTGGGGGTCAGCGCCACGTTGATCGCTCGCCCCGAGCGGGTCGGTAGGCGCCCGACCGGGCCGGACGTCCACTTGCTACGGTCGGTTGGATGGCGCCAGTGTCGCGAGGTCGTAAGCCGAAGAAGTCCGTCAACAAGGCCAAGCGTTCCGCGCCGGGCCGGGCAAACCCAGCCCGGCGGCCAGAGTCGATGCTGGGCATGTTCCAGCAGGCCTTCGGCTCGAACGAACGACCTGAATGGTTCGACGACTCCATCCGCACCGTTCTCGACGGCGCCCGCGCATTGCTCGACGTGACTGGTCCGCGGGAGCTCGAACAGCTCACCGCGGAACTGGTCGGGGCCGAGTTGCACCGAGCAATCCGGGACGTCAAGAGCGGCTTGCGGTTCGACTGGTGGTTCACCGACGTCGCCGACGCCACCCGTCGCCGCCTTGAGTCGGCGGCCGGAAGCGACGAGTGGCGGGCGCCGTACTGGCTGCTGCACGGCCTCGCTGCGATCGCCCCGCCAGAACTGGCCCCGAAACTGCCCACCCGTGGGTTCGTGAAGTCGCTGCGCGCCGACCCCGCACCGCCGTCCTGGCTGTGGGACGCCACCCGCAGCGCTCCGACCGGTGACATCTGGTGGATGCGCGACACCTACGGCACCCGGTACGCCGTGATCGCCGGGTTCGAGTACCCGCACGACCCCGCCCAGCACGTGATGCTCCTCGACCTCGACGCCTCCGGCTTCGTCACCCTGGCCGATGTCGGGATTGTCGATGACGTGCACCAGGCCGCGGAGATGTGGCGCCAGACGGTCGGCGCCTCAGCAGGAGCCGCCCGGCCGCAACTCGTCACCGATCCTGACCAGTTGCAGTGTCTGGTGCACCTCGACACTGGCGAGACCATCGTCCGCGGTGACGAGCCGCGCCCGGTACTCGACAACTGGTTTCGGGCCGACCGCCGGGTCCGCCAGCTCCACGACAGCCTGCGCCGAGCGGGCCTGCCGCTCCCTCCGCCCACGAGCCTGTACCACGGCCTTGACATCACCGTGATGACCCGCCCGTTCACCGAGTGGATGACGAACACTGCTGCCGCAGAACCGAACCCGGAGTCCGTCGATGCGCTGGCTGAGGCGTGGATGGAGGGCGCGCTGCCCGAGACCTGGTTCTCGGTGTCTCCGCGCCGAGTGGAGTTCCAACTCGCCCTCATCGGCGACTGGTACGACGACGACATCACGACCGAGGTGCTCGAGTTGCTGCCCATTTGGGTGCGCTGGCTCGGCGAACGAGGGGATCTGCCCGAGCTCCTCTCCGAACCGGTGACCGCCGCGGCTACATCTGGCGGCCCGGCCGACGCGACACCCCGGTAGGTAACGACGTTCCATCCGGGCCGGGCGACCACGAGACACCGACAAGGCGGGAGCAAAGAAAACATGGCGAGGTCGGCGCGGGAACGACTGGCACGGCTGCTCGACGACACCGGGTCGAGTGGATCGTTCAGCGCACAGGTGCAGCTGCCGGCGCGGTCGCTCCAGCTCGAGGTGCGCGGCGTCGGGCCGGTGCGGCTGCCGCTGCGCGCACCTCAGACGAAGAAGCTGATCGCGGCGGCGCGGCCGGCGAGGTTCGGACGCGGGGAGCAGACCCTCACCGACGCCACCGTCCGGGACACCTGGGAGCTCTCCCCCGACCAGCTCACCCTCGGCGGGTCTGACTGGACGGCACAGCTCGACAGCGCGCTGGAGCACTTCCGTGACGAGCTCGGGCTCCCGCCGACGGCCCGCCTTCGGGCCGAGCCGCATTCGATGCTGGTGTACGGCAAGGGGCAGTTCTTCCTCCCTCACCAGGACTCGGAGAAGGACGACGCGATGGTCGGCACGCTGGTGGTGTCGCTGCCCTCGGTACACACCGGCGGAGAGCTGGTCGTCGACCACGGCGGCACGAGCGCCACTTACCATGCCTCGCGCGACGAGCTCACCTTCGTCGCGTTCTACGCCGACTGCCGCCACCAGGTCACCCCGGTGCGGTCCGGGTACCGGGTGACGGTGACCTACAACCTGCTCACCGACACCGACACCGACACCGCGGCAGCGGAGCCCGACCCCGCTGACGAGCTGGCGCGCTGCCTGACCGAGCACTTCACCACATCGGCCACCCAGCGCTACAGCCGCCGCGAGCTCGACCCACCGAACCGGCTGGTGGTCCTGCTCGACCACGAGTACACCCAGCGGGGCCTGAGCTGGCGCCGGCTCAAGGGCGTCGACGCGGAGCGGGCCGCCCGGGTGCGCGCCGCGGCGGTGCAGGCGGGGTGCGAGACGGTGCTCGCCCTCGCTGAGGTGAAGGAGACCTGGGGGGCCGAGCCAGCCGGCGACCACGGTCGGGGCTACTACGGGTACGACCAGGACGACCCCGACCCGGACACCGGCGATCTCCAGCTCACCGAGCTGATCGACGACGAGATCACCCTCGGCTGGTGGACCGGCCCGGACCGCGCGGGCGGCGAGCGGATCTCGCTGGACGTGCGCGACCACGAGATGTGTGCCGTCACCCCGTCCGCGGGCCTGGCGCCCTACGAGTCCGAGTACACCGGCTACATGGGCAACTACGGCAACACGCTCGATCGGTGGTACCGGCGCGCCGCGATCGTCGTGTGGCCGCAGGATCGGGCGTTCGCGGCCCGGGCCGAGGCCGGGTCGCAGTGGGCGATCGGCGAGCTTCGCGCCCGCATCGACAACGGAGACCTGCAGGGCGCGCGATCCGCCGCTGGGTCGCTCGCGCCGTTCTGGAGAGGCGTCGGGGCCCAACCTGGGCTGCTCGGTGCGGTGCTGGACGTCGCAGCGGGCCTCGGTGTCGCCACGACGGCGAGGATGCTGCTGGAACCGTTCCGGGTGGGGTCACTCACCCTTGAGCATGCGAGCGGTGTGGCCGCAGCCGCTGGGCGGTACGGCGACGACTGGACGCGGACCGTCATCGACGGATGGTTCGTTTCGCAGGGCCACGACTGGGCAGACCTGGCGGACTGGGTCGACACTCAGCTGCCGGGGTTGTGCGAGGCCCTGCGCGACGCCGCAGGATCGGAACCGGCGCGGCTCCTGGCCGCCGGAGCGTGGCACTGGATGAGCGAGCAGCTGCGGCACTGGACCACCACCGCACGAGTCGAGATCCGTCGCCCGCAGCTGGAACAGCTCAGCTTGCCGCTGACCCGCCTGCTGGACGCGGCCGACGCCACGCTCCACACGACGATCACCCACGCGCTGCGCGAGCACGACGACACCGTGCTGGAGTGTCTGATTCCGGCGCTGCGGCTGGCGGACGCGCGAGGCACCGAAGGGCTGGACACGATCGCCCGCGACTGCGCGGACCGGCTCGGCGTGATCCTGGCCCGGCCACCTCGCGACGCTGACGACTGGTCGATCGCCTGGACCGGATGCCGGTGCGACCTCTGTGACCACCTGCGCGCGTTCCTCGCCTCCACCACCGAACGGAACCTCGCCTGGCCGCTGGCGAAGGATGGGCGTGGCCACATCCACACCCAGATCGACGCGGCAGCGCTGCCCGTGCGGCACCAGACCCGGCGGCAGGGGCGGCCCTACACCCTGGAACTGACGAAGACCGACGCGCTGTTCACCCGCGACCAGGACGAACGACGCCAGGCCGCGACCGACCTGGCCTGGCTGACCTCGACATCGGGCCGACCAGCGACGCGAAGCGTGAACTCACCGAGCCCTCGACACGACCGGGTGCAGCGGAGCGACGGTGACGGATGACGGATGCACCCGGCGGCGTGAGTGACCGCGCGGGCGCCATCCGCTGACCGGTAGTGCGGGCGTCATCCGCCGGCCGTGCCGAGGAACTCGATGCGGCGGCTGTCCAAGGCCAGCAGCAGCGCCTGTTCCTCCTCGGCCGCGCGGGCGTCGGCCGCCGAGTGTGTCATCCGGTGCCGGAGCAAGGCGAGTTCGCTCGCGGCGTCCTGGAAGGCGCGCATTGCGGCCAGCCCGGCCCGGCCAGTGTTGGCCCGGGCCCAGATCCGAGCCTCCCGGCGCCGCGACATCGACGCGAGCATCGACACCTCACTGCGCGAGAACCATCCCGCGTCGACGTAGGGCCGCAGGTGCCGGCCGATGAGCAAACCCTCGCGCCGGCGGGTCCAGACGACGAAGGCCACGAAGGCAAGAAACACCGGCACCTCAACCAGGACGTACACGGTGAGCAACCCGGTGCCGGCGGTGACCGCGGCCAGATTCCACAATGCGTGCGCGAGCACTGCGAGCAGATACCCGGCGAGCGGTGCCAGGGTGCGTGGCGCCCAACTCCGGCTGGTCGCGGCGACTCCCACCCCGATGCCGATGAGCATGGTGAACATCGGGTGCGCGAACGGCGAGAGCAGCCCGCGAAGCACGAACGTCGCGGTCAGCGCCTCCTGACCACCGTCGGTGTAGGCCTGTGCGAGGTACTGGATGTTCTCGGTGAAGGCAAACCCGGCCGCACACACCCCGGCGTAGACCATGCCGTCCGTGACGCCGTCGAACTCGCGCCGCCGGAACCACCAGACGAAGAACACGGCTACTCCCTTGAGTGCCTCCTCGACAACCGGCGCCACGAGGACCGCGGTGGTGGCGATCGCGGCATCCGGGTCGGCGACGGTCTCGAGCACCGCGACGGCGCTGGTGTTGAACAGCGCGGCGACGAGGGTGGCGACGAGCGCACCCCAGAGGAAGGAGGTGAGGAGGTACCGGGTGGGCTCGGACTCGAACCGGTCGATCCAGAGGAAGGCCGGGATGACGATGCCGAGCGGAACGACCGAGGCAGCCAGCGCGAGCAGGACGGTCTGGAGCCCGAAGGTGGCGCCGAAGTACGAGGACACCACCAGGGCAGCGAGCAGGAAGCCGACGCCGCCGACACCGGTGAGCAGCCAGCCGCGCAGGGCCCGGCGGCTGGTGGGGTCGCGCCTGGTGCCGCCCGGGGCCGCGAGGAGGTCGCCGGTCATGGCAGATGACCTTAGCCGTCCGGCGTCGGGCACCCCGGTGGCACCGTCATCGACCACCCCGGTGGCGCCGCCGCCCGAGGCTTACGGCCACCGGGCGGCTCTGTGCCGGACCGGTCGGCCTACCATGGCCCGATGATGTCGACCGACCGAGCGCTCAGCGACCGCATCGTCTGGATCGACTGCGAGATGACCGGGCTGTCACTCCAGGATGACGCGCTCGTCGAGGTGGCTGCCCTGGTCACCGATTTCGACCTCACCGTGCTCGGCGACGGTGTCGATGTCGTCATCCGGCCGCCTGATGCCGCGCTCACCCAGATGGGCGAGTTCGTGCGGCAGATGCACACCACATCCGGGCTGCTCGACGTGCTGGCTGACGGCATCACCCTGGCCGACGCCGAGCAGCGGGTGCTCGAGTACGTGCGTGAGTGGGTTCCGGAGACCGGGCGCGCCCCGCTGGGCGGTAACACCGTGGCGACCGACCGGGCGTTCCTCGCACGTGACATGCCGAGCCTGGAGTCATGCCTGCATTACCGCATCGTCGATGTGTCCTCGATCAAGGAACTCGCCCGCCGTTGGTACCCGCGGGCGTACTTCGCGGCCCCGACGAAGACCGGCGGGCACCGGGCTCTCGCCGACATCCGCGAATCGATCGCCGAGCTGCGGTACTACCGGCAGGCGGTGTTTGTGCCGCAGCCGGGCCCGTCGTCCGACGATCTGCGGGCCCTGGCCGCTCACCACGTGGTCAGCCATGGCGACCCGGTGTCGGAGCCTGGGCCGGGCCACAGGTCGAGCCCCGAGCCGGGCCCCGACACCGTGGTCGGGACCACCCCCGGCTAACGGGTACCATAGTGGGCGCCGCGGGCGCTGCTCGTCACTCACATCAGGTGACGTCGGGCGCCCGTCGTGGTGGGTGTAGCTCAGCTGGTAGAGCATCGCGTTGTGGTCGCGAGGGCCGCGGGTTCAAGCCCCGTCACTCACCCCCTCCGGGCCCCCGGCCGACCAGGCCGGGGGTTCGTCGCATCTGGGTTCCTTGCGAGGATGGGCCTATGCGTCGCATTCTCCTGGTCGTAATTGTCGCGGTTGCGATGACTGCCGTTGGTGGGTCGGGCGCCGGTGCCACGCCATCCGAGGTCTCCCGCGGGTGGACCTCCGGGGCATCGGCGGCGCTCACTACGCCCGGGATTCCGGGAACCATGTCGATGCATGCCAGCCTGACCGGGTCCACTCCTGCCGATGGCAGTACGGTCGAGACAGTTCGCACGGTGGCGCTGACGTTCGACGAGGCGCCGACCACGCAGTTCGCTCACATCACGGTGGTCGGCCCACGCGGTTCTGAGGTCGTCGGCACGCCGGTGGTGGCAGGACGCACGCTCACCCAGGCCCTGGCGCCTGACCTGCCGGCCGGCGAGTACACGGCGACCTACCGCATCGTCAGTATCGACGGCCATCCGATCTCGGGCGCCGTCCGGTTCACCACCACCGCCTCTGCTGGGGCGAGCAGCTCCCCCACGCCGAGCCCATCGGTCACCTCTCCGGGCCCCACCCCGACAGCTGCCCCACGCGGCGCTGCGGCCGCGCCGACCCCCTCCGCTGCGCCCGCCACGAGCCCCGCGTCCGATGACGCAGCGAGCCCTTGGACATGGCTCGCGCCCGTCGGCCTGCTGCTGGTGGTGGCGCTGGCCGTCGGGGCCGCCATCGCCCGGAGGCGCGGTGCCTCTGGGCGCGGATGACGCGGTAGCCGGATGCCGGATGCCGGTGCGCCGCAGGCCCGGAGGTCGGAATTTCGCTGACCGAGGTCGGCACTGGGAGCACCGATTTCCGACCGGAACCTCGGCCCTGCTAGCGTTTGCGGTCGCGCGCCATTAGCTCAATTGGCAGAGCAGCTGACTCTTAATCAGCGGGTTCGGGGTTCGAGTCCCTGATGGCGCACCACACTGCAGGTCACGCTGCTTGCAGGCCCGGCTCGCTCCAGTGCCGTCAGCACGGACGGGACATATGTCGGTACTGAGCCAGCGGGCTGGTGCGAACTCCGCACGACTCCTCAGCGGCTGAGCCGAATTGCGGGCAGGGACTCGCTCGACCGCACCCGGCATCATGGGGGAGAACTCCCGCCACGACGGCCGAGGCTCGCCTGCCGACGGCGCGTACCAGCCCTCGGGTGGCCTCACGACACGCCAGCGACCCGTTCGGGCGCCGGTGCTCCCGCAGCGCCAGCCCGGGCGCCGGCGAGACACGCCGACGCCCGGCGACGCGTCATCCGGGCGTGGGGATGCCGAAGACGCGCCGGCTCCACTGAGCGCGCCGGAGCACCAGCCACTCCAGGGCCAGCACCACCGCCAGACTCACCCCGAACACCGGGAGGAGTACCGCGAGCGCCACCACGAGCACCGCGAGCGCGGGAGTGGCCGCGAGCGGCATCCGCCCCCGAGGAGCCCCGACGACACCGGTGCCGCGGGGGCGCCGGCGCCACCACATCATCGGCCCGGTGACGCACGAAACCACGATCGCCAGGCAGAACACCGTGGTCAGCACCAGGTTGAGTGTGCCGAACCGCCGCCCCTCATGCACCGCGATGCTCTGGCTGACCACCTTCGCCAGCACCGGGTAGTCGTCGTAGCCGTAACTGCCGGCGACCTGCCCGCTGTACTGGTCGACGTGCACCGTGCGCTCGCGGCCCGGATCGTCAAACGCGTACCCGACAGCCGAGAACACCCCTGTCTCATCGCCGGGTAGCGCTACGGTGAGCGGCCGGCCCAACCCGGCACCGCCGGCCACGGCGACCGCGGTGTCGACGTCCGCCACGGCCACCGTGCCGTCCGGCGTGCCTGACCGCGGCACCGGTGTCTCCTCCTGGGCCCACGGCACCGCGCGATGGCTGTGCGGCAGCGACTCGTCGAGGGTCGAGGTCGGGTTGGACAATGCGCCCTCGTCCTCCGACCAGAGCGAGGAGCCCGACGAGGTGGCCAGCCGTTGTGCCTGCTCACCCCACACCCCGGTCCATGGCAGGCCCGACACCAGGAGAAACAGCAGGCTCACCCCGACCGCCGCACCTGTGTGGGCGTGACCGCTACGAAGCCAGGCGCCGCGCACACCGCGCCGGCGGCTCCGACGGCGGGCGCGCCAGCCCCGCACGAACAGGTAGTACCCGGTCAGCGCCATGACGATCGCCCAGCACGAGCCGAGTTCGAGCACCAGGTCGCCCGCCCGGCCGACCATCAGGTCGCCGTGCAGGCGCACCGCTGCCCCGCTGACCGTCGTGTCGGGGTCGAGCGAGCCGAGCACCGTGGCGGTGTACGGGTCGACGAACACATCTCGTACCTCGCCGTCCGGCGTCTCCACCGTGAAGCGGGTGCTGTGGTCGGGCTCGGCGGGCTCCGTCATGGACACCACCGCGTCGCCGGGGCGCGCCTGCGCCACCGCCAGACGCTGGGTCTCGTAGGTCTGCACCACGGTGGGTGCTGGGTCGACCCGCAACAGATCGGAGTGCAGCAGCGGCTCGAGCTGAAACCGGAACAGGTAGATGAGCCCGGTCACGGCGAGCACGAGCAGAACCGGGATGACGATGACAGAGGCGTAGAAGTGCCACCGCCAGAAGGCCCGAAACAGACCGGCGCTGCGGCGCTGCGGCGAACGGCCCGGTTCATCGCCGGATGACGTGGGCGGCGTCGGTAGTGGAGGTGGCGCGGACGACGTGAGCGGGCTAGGTGGTGACGTGGATGACGCCGGCGGAGATGGTGTGGCTGGTGGAGGTGGCGCGGATGATCGGGCCTGGCCGGGTCCTGTGGATGGTGGTGGCGTGGGATCGTCGACGACGGGCATGGGTGTGCTCCTGGAACAGAAAGTGGCGATAGCGAAGAAGCGGCTCGACCCGGGCAGACCGAGGAGCCGCGAAAAAGTGCGGGTGACGTCAGGGAGTAGCGACGATCGGCGGGCCGCGACGCCCACGGACCGGTGAGCGCCATACATCCCGCACCACCGCAACTGGATGCCGCTCGGCCGCAACGCACGTGCTGAGCCGGACCGCACCGGCGACCGGGGCTACCGGGGTCGGGGACATACTGCGGGCGATACGGACCAGGGCCTGGGCCACGGTGGCGAGCCCACTCACCATGGCCACCCGGCGGCCCCACGACTCCTCGACGCCGCGGAGCACCAGCACGACGAGCGCGGCTGCCAGCAGGTGCGACAGCGCCATCCTCGGCGTGACGTTGAGCAGTGGTGCCGCGTCGAGCAGTGGCGCCGTACTGTGACGGCCAGCCGCGCCCGGCAGCACCCCGTGGTGGGTGCCGGGCAGGGGCGACCCCGGTGTCGCGAGCGACCCGGGTGTCGCGGACCCCGCACCAGCGGATGCCGCGAGCACGAGGTGGGTGAGCAGCTGGGTGGCGATCACCACCAGCACGGCTCGCGGCCGGGCGAGCCGGTGGGTGAATAGCGGCGCACCTCCGATACCGACGACCGCGACGAGCACGGCGACCGACCCGGCATCCGGGGTGTGGCCTCCGGCGGTGCCGTGGGCGAGACCAGCGGTGCCGACCGCGAACCAGGCGAGGGCGAGTGCCCGGATCAGTCCTGCCGCCGCATCACCCCGCTCGCTCCGCACGGAGGTGAACTTAGCAAGCCGACCGTGCGCGATCCGCGCGCGCCCACGCCCTCCTCAGTCAGCACGAGAGCGCAGCCCGAGCCGCAGACCCGGGTGCGCTCATAGGTAGAGCCCGGTGTTGCCTTCCTCGACCCGTTCCGCAGCCACGGCGTGCAGATCCCGCTCGCGCAGCAGGAGGTAGTCGTGCGCGCCGATCTCGACCTCGGCCCGGTCCTCGGGGTCGAACAGCACCCGGTCGCCGATCTCCACCTGGCGCACGTTCGGCCCGGTGGCCACCGCCGCACCCCAGGCCAGACGACGTCCGACGCTCGCCGTGGCCGGGATGACGATGCCGCCCCCGGAACGCCGCTCCCCTGGCTCGCCCTCGAGACTGACCAGGATCCGATCATGCAGCATCCGCACGGGCAACTTGGTGCGCCCGCTCCGAGTTGGTGCCACCTCAGTGCCGCCTGCGCCGCCGGTACAGCACGATGCCACCCACCACGACCACCGCTGCGACCACCGCGACGACCCGGTCGGCCCGCAGTTCCCCATCAGCGGCACGAGTGGCGCTGGCGAACCGAGACCGGGCACCATCGACCTGGCGGTGCAGCAGGGTGCGCGGGCTGGCCCGAGTGACGAGTTCGTCGATACTCGCGGCGAGCCGCTCCCGACGGGCGCCGATCTCGGCCTCCAGCAGCGGGATTGACGGCGCCAACCCGGCCGGGGCAGCGGCGGACTTGTCGGCCATGCTCACTCCAGCCCGAGGTCGCGGCGCAGCTTGGCCACGTGGCCGGTGGCCTTGACGTTGTAGAACGCGTGGCTCACGACACCGCTTTCGTCGATGACGAGGGTGCTGCGGATGACGCCCTGAACGGTCTTGCCGTACATCTGCTTCTCACCGAATGCGCCCCACTGCGTCATCACGCTCTTGTCGCGGTCGGACAGCAACGTGATGGTGAGCTGGTCGTTGCTGCGGAACGCCGCGAGCTTCTCGGGGGTGTCGGGCGAGATGCCGAGCACGGTGTACCCGTCACGCGTCAGCGACTCCAACGACTCGCTGAAGTCGCACGCCTGCGTGGTGCAGCCCGGGGTCATCGCCGCCGGGTAGAAGTACACGATGACCTTGCGGCCGCGCGCGCCGCTCAGCGCCACCAGCGCTCCGGTGTCGTCAGGCAGAGTGAAGTCGGGGGCGGTGTCGCCGGGAGCGAGCCGGTCAGCCACGTAGTCCTCCTCATGGGTCGTCGGGATCAGCCGCAAACCTACCGCGCCAGGTGGCGCCACCATGTGTGCGCAAGGCGGGACTCGAACCCGCACACCCGAAGGCACCAGGACCTAAACCTGGCGCGTCTGCCAATTCCGCCACTTGCGCGTGCACGACGAGCGTAGGGGATGACGGGTGCGCCGCGTCGGTGGCGTCACGGTGCGAGCAGACGCCGCGGCACCGGCTCGAGGTCACGGAACGCGGTGCCCGTTCACGATGGACCTGGGTCTGGCTGGCGAGTGATGAAATCCGCCATTGTTGGCACCGTGAAGTCGATCCGACCGTGGTCCGGCGAGTAGATCAGCCCTTTGGCGATGAGGTTGGCCCGGGTTGGGCCCAGGCTTGTCGCGCGCCGGTGCAGCCGACGGGCGACTTCGCCGGATGAGCTGCCAGCATCACCGTCCTGAGCCATTGCCCGCAGGTACGCCTGTTCCGACCTCGTCGCCCTGTCCCAGCGAGCGCGGAAGAACCCGACATCCAACGCATGTCGTCCGAGGGCCGCGCCGGTTCGGGCGTCGTGGAGCGTGATCAGGTCATCGTGGGTGGCGGTGTTCCAGGTATCTTGACCAACTTGCTGCAGGAAGTAGGGATAGCCCGAGGTCTGATCGACCACGTACGAGACGGCATCATCGGCCCAGGTGACCCCTGCTGCTGCGGACGGGACGGTGAGGGCCTCGCCGGCAGTCGCCTGCGGAAGTGCGGTGATGGAGTGGAAGGCGAACAGGCGCTCGGCGTAGGACTTGGCCTCGGCCACATCCTTGGGCAGGGAGGGCAGACCAGCCAGGCAAAACAGCAGCGGCCAACCGTGTTGGGACGCCTTGTGGGCGATGGCGCACACCGCGACCAACTCGTCGTGGCTGAGGTGTTGGGCCTCATCGACGAGGATCGCCAGGCCCACACCTTCCTCGGCCGCAGCGCCACTGAGATCCTTGAGCAGTTTGTCGAGGTCCGTCTCAAGGATTCCGGAGTTGGCACCACCGCCAGGAACAGCATCGAGGTCCAGGCCGAAGGACCACATACCGGTGGAGTCGTAAGACGCCTTGAACGAGAGCGCAGTTTTGAGCGCCTTGAGCAGTCGGCGACCGCCAGCAGGCCGGGCCAGATCGGACAGCGGACCGTAGAGGGCCTCGCCCAGCGCCTCACGTAGTGTCTTGCCAGCACCGGCCTCAATCTGGGCAACGACCCAATTGCTGCGCTCGGCGTCGGTGGCCATCGAGTTCAGGAGGACCGTCTTGCCGACACCGCGCAATCCGTAGAGGGCCACGGGTTGCGCGGAGAGCCCGGCCGCAATCCGGTCGATGGCGATGCTCCAGTTGGTGCGCTCCACGTCGCGACCGACCAGCGCGGCGGGTGGGCGGCCCGCGCCGGGGCTGTACGGGTTGCGACGAGGGTCCACGGCGCTCCTTCGGAAACTTTATGAAGGAGTGTAGCGATCGAATAGATACGGCCCAATTTTGCGAGATCTGCGGCACGCCGGTGCTTCGGCGCCGGAGGTCGCACGCCGCGCGCGTCACGGTGCGAGCAGACGCCGCAGCACCGGCTCGAGGGCACGGAACGCGGCGCCGCGGTGCGAAATCGCGTTCTTCTCGATATCGGTGTACTCGGCCAGGGTGCGCGAGTCGTCGGCCGGTACGAAGACCGGGTCGTACCCGAACCCGTTCGTCCCGCGCGGCTCGCGGATGACGGTGCCGGCCACCCGGCCCTCGACGCCCTCGACTGGCCCGCCCGGCAGCGCCACCACCGCGGCGCAGACGAACGCGGCGCGGCGGTGCTCGTCGGGCACCTCGGCGATCTGCTCCAGCAACAGGGTGAGGTTGGCCTGGTCGCGCTCGGCCCGGCGTGCGCCCGACCCGGCGTGCGAGCCCGACCAGCCCGCTGAGAAGACTCCAGGGGAGCCGCCGAGCACGTCGAGGGCGAGCCCGGAGTCGTCGGCCACCGCCGGCAGGCCGGTGGCCTCGGCGAGCGCCACCGCCTTGAGCCGGGCGTTGCCAAGGAAGGTGACCTCGGTTTCGGGCACCTCGGGCGCACCATCGACGTCATCCGCACCGACCACCTCGAGCCCCAGGTCGGTGACCAGGCCGGCCAGGATCTGCCGTAACTCGTGCACCTTGTGGGGGTTACGGGTGGCGAGCACCAGCCGGCGGGTCACCGGTGCCGTTCGCGTGCCGGGGCGTCGAGCGCCGCCTGCTGCAGCTCGGTGAGCGCCGCGCAGCCGGTGCCGGCGAGGTCGAGCAGGCCGTCGAGCAGCGCCCGGTCGAACGCCGCTCCCGCGCCCTCGGCGGTGCCCTGCACCTCCACGAACCGGCCGTCGCCGGTCATCACCACGTTCATGTCGGTATCGGCGCCAACATCTTCGGGGTAGTCCAGGTCGAGCACCGGCCGGCCGCCGACCACCCCGACCGACACGGCCGCGACCGAACCGGTGAGGGGCTGGGCGGCACGGGCGAGCAGGCCGCGCGCCCGTGCGTCGGCCACCGCGTCGGCGAGTGCCACCCAGGCGCCGGTGACCGATGCCGTGCGGGTCCCGCCGTCGGCCTGCAGCACATCACAGTCGAGCACGATTGTGTTCTCGCCCAACGCTTTCGTGTCGACCACCGCGCGCAGGCTGCGGCCCACCAGCCGGGAGATCTCATGAGTGCGTCCCCCGACCTTGCCCTTCCGCGACTCGCGGTCGCCGCGGGTATTCGTGGCGCGGGGCAGCATTTCGTACTCGGCGGTGACCCACCCGGTGCCCTTGCCCTTGAGCCAGCGCGGCACACCCGGGGTGAAGGATGCCGCGCACAGCACCCGGGTGCGACCGAACTCGACAAGCACACTCCCCTCCGCATGGTCGAGCCAGTTGCGGGTCAGGCGCACCTCGCGCAGCTGGTCGGGAGTGCGGCCGTCGTGGCGCGGGGCAGAGTGGTCGGAGACGGACATGTCGAGAAGGCTAGCGAGGCGTCATCCGGGCACCCCGCAGCGGGCGGCGCGGCCGGGACTGCCGGCGACCAGGCACTGGGTCGGCGCCCCGGTCGAAGGAGCAGGTCGACACCCGTGCCGACCTGCGTCATCCGGGCGACGGCCTGTCGATCGACCCGCACGTAGTGACGTTCTCCCGACCGAGGTCAGGGCGCGCTCGACGGCTCGGAGGCCAACTCGGGCGGCCAGACCACGTCAAAACGCTCGAAGCACACCTCGACGTCGTCCGAGAACGCCACCCCGACCCGGCCGCATTCACGCTGGAAGAAGTGCCGATGCGCCTCCCGCCACGAGGTGAGCGTGCGGTCCCCTTCCCCCTCGTCCCAGGCGAACCGCTCATCGACGCTGTGCAGCGGACCAACCCGCAATTCGATAGTGCGCAGCACCACCCGGGGTTGACCCGCACCGTCGCAGGCCACCCAATGCTCGCCCACGCGGGGCAACGCGTCATCGTCGTGGAGATAGGCCGCGACGAGCCCGGCCGTGGCGCGCTTGGTACCCGCCACGACATCCCCGATCAGCTGGTCGGCACCGGCCGGGCTGTCGCCGAAGCACTCGATGGCGACGGCCTCCGCGGACCCGCGCTTGGGGTGAGCCGCACAGTATTCGGCCCACATCCGCCACCCAGCCACATGGTCGACCTGAGGAAGTGCGCCGGGACCCTCGTCCGCACCACCGGCCGCGCCATCCGCCGCACCAGAAGCGGTCGCATGATGCGGCTCGTCGGCTTCGCCCGTCGAGCCGATCTGGTAGACGTCCCCGGCGCGGGCGAGCTCGACCGCGCCGGGCCACTCCGCCGCCGCCTGGGCGCGGCAGACCTCCGGGTCGTTCCAGGCCGGCAGATGAGTGAGCACCAGGCGCCGCACCCCGCCGGCGCGGGCCGCCGCGCGCGCAGCCCGCGACCCGGAAAGGTGGATACCGGCCGCGTGGTCCCGGCCGTCAACGAACGCCGCGTCGACGAGGGCGAGGTCGGCGCCAGTGAGCAGCCGGTCCAGGCTCGGGCAGTCGTCGGTGTCGCCGCTGAAGGCCAGCGTGCCGCTGCGGGTCTGCACCCGGTAGCCGTACGCCTCCACCGGATGCCGCACAGCAATGGCCGTCACGGTGAAGGGGCCCACCGTGACAACTGACCCATCGACGACCGGGCGCACATCGAACTCGGCGTCCATTCCGCCCGGTTCGAGGCCGTGGTACATCAGCGCGAGCCGCTGCGCGGTGCCGTTTGGGCCGTGCAGCGGCAGCCGCGCGGGCAGCGGGCCGAGCGGGCGGTAGCGGCGGTAGACGTAGAGGCCCAGGAGGTCGACGCAGTGGTCGGGGTGGAGGTGGCTGAGGAACACGGCGTCGAGCTCGGCGAGGTCCACCTGCTGCTGCAGGGCACCGAGTGCACCGCTGCCGAGGTCGAGCACCAGGCTCCACATACGCCCGTCGTCATCCGGGTGTTGGACCAGATAACAGGAGGCTGGCGAGTCAGGACCGGCGAATGACCCGGAGCAGCCGACCACGGTGACCCTCATGTCAGGACTGCCCTCCGCACGACCGGCGGAGCGGGAAACACCTCGCCGACCCGCGACCCGACGCCGAGGAACCGCGTTGCACGGCGACGGAATTCCTCGGGGTCGCCAGTAGTGGTGAACCCGTGCTGCGGCGCCGGGAGGTGGCCGGAGCGGAGCGTGCCGGCATCAGCGAGGACGCGGTAGACGTCCTTGGCGGTCTCCTCCGCCGAGGAGACGAGAGTGACGCCGTCGCCCATGACGTAGGCGATGACCGCAGTGAGCAGCGGATAGTGGGTGCACCCGAGAACGACGGTGTCGGTACCGTCCTCGCGCAATGGGTCGAGATAGTCATGAGCGACCCCGACAAGTTCGAGGCCGCTGGTTACCCCACGCTCGACGAACTCGACGAACCGCGGGCACGGCGTGCTGGTCACGTACAGGTGCGGTGCGGCGGCAAAGGCGTCGAGGTACGCGCCGGACTGGTGGGTGCCGTGCGTGCTGATGACGCCGACCCGCCCGGAGCGGGTGGCTGCGGCGGCCCGACGCACGGCCGGTCGGATCACCTCGACGACCGGGACGTCGTAGCGTTCGCGCGCGTCGTGGAGCACCGCAGCGCTGGCCGTGTTGCACGCGATGACGAGCGCCTTGACGCCGTGGTCGACCAGGCGGTCAAGGCACTGGAGCGCGTACTCGCGAGTCTGCGCGATCGGCCGCGGTCCGTACGGAGCGCGCGCGGTGTCGCCGAAGTAGGCCACCGACTCGTGGGGCAGCTGGTCGAGCACCGCACGCATCACGGTGAGTCCGCCGTACCCGGAATCGAAGACACCGATGGGAGAGTCGAACACGCACTCACCGTAGGCGACGCGGTGCCCTGGTACAGACCTCGCCGGGGGTCGGCTGCGTCACGCCTCGAGCATCGCCGAGGCCAGGGTTTCCTGAAGCCAGGTGAGGAAGTCGTACACGGCCAGCGCATGCGTGAGTGGGTCGTCCTCGTCGAGCGAGCCGGCCGCCCGCGCGAGCAGCTCGGCATCATCGTCGCTGCGCAGCCCCATCCGTTCGCCGAGCACGAGCCGGACATCGGTGAGCGCGGTGAGGAAGGCCAGCGCCCGCCGCCGGTCCAAGCGCAGGTGGTCATCGCCGCCGCGCAGCGCCGCCGTGGCGTCAGCCAGCGCCCCGGCCTTGCGGGTGCGCAGGCCGCGCTCAGTGAGCCGGCGAAACTCTGAGGCCGCCTCGTCGTCCTCCCGGTTGGCCAGGGGAAGCAGCCGGTCCAGGGCGGGGTCGCGCACGGCGCCGCTGGCCGGTGGATCGTGGCCGTCGGCGGGTGGATCCTGATCGCGTGCCAGTGGGCTCTGGTCGGCGGCCGCACCACTGACGCCCAGGCTGAGCCCAGCGACAATCGCGTCGAACTCGTCACCGTCGACGCCGACCGGCACGATGGTGGGCTCGGGCACCTCGAGGAGGTCGTGGACCTGCTCCATCAGCCCGGCGACGGTGGCGCGCTCCATGGGGTCGAGCGTCGCGACATACCGGATGCCGTCGCCGTGGCCCTTGCGCCGAAAACCCCTGGCCATCAGGCCCTCTCGTCGGATGACGACCCGGCGCGACCAGTCCGCGCCGGCCGCGTCCCGGTGGTCGGTGTCGGTACTGGCTGGGTCGGCGTCATCCGGCGGTTCTCCTGGACGGGTACGCGGGCGTCATCCAGCGTCCTTCTGGAAGGTAGCCCACAGCCCGTAGCCGTGCATGGCCTCAGTGTCGGTCTCCATCGCCTCGCGGGTGCCGTTCGAGACGACAGCACGGCCTTCGGTATGTACCTGCATCATCAGTTTCTCCGCCTTGGCCCGGGGGTAACCGAAATGCGTCTGGATGACGAAAGTGACGTAGGACATCAAGTTGACCGGGTCGTTCCAGACGATCGTCACCCAGGGGATATCGGGCACGACATCACCGCCAGGGACGGTCAACTCCTCCGTGGTGGGCGCGGTCGACACGCCTGCCAGGATATGGGCCGGCTCGCCGGGGTGGTCGGCGGGGCGACACCGAGGACACCGAGGACACCGAGGACACCGAGGACACCGAGGACACCGAGGAGGAGGCTCCCCCGATGATCCTGGCCATGACCCGCCCATGCACCGGCACACAGTGGTCCGGAAAGGCCGTGGAGTGATATCGCACAGACCGGGGACGGCGAATAGTACGCCCTGAGCCTCGAGATTCACAGATTTGCGGCCCGGTCGCGGGTTTCTCCTGCCTCTGGGCGGTTCGCCTTGACACAAAGTTGGCGCGGACCGATGCTCGATAGACCACCTTTATCCCACCGAGGAAGCCGGTCGATGACGCCTGCCCTTCACCCCCTGCCCTCGCACGTGACACCACGATTCCGGATGGTCGCCGGTGTCGTCGCCGTGTCGACAAGTATCTCGGCGCTCCTCGTCGCCGCCAGTCCCGCCGCTGCTGCTGCCGGGACTGAGTTGATCACCAACGGCACCTTCGCCGACGGCCTCACCGGATGGAACGCATACCCCGCGCCATCTGTCGTTGATGGCCGCGGATGCGTTGACGTGCCGGCCGGTACGGCTCCCTATGGGGCGGCGATCGAACAGTCCATCCCGATGCGGGAGGGCGAAACGTACGCGTTCTCCGCGAGCATCCTCAGCGACCCCGCGACATCCGGCACCGTGCGAATCGCCATCCAGGGTGGGGAGGACATCAACTACGCGGAGTTCATGCCCGCGCGGAAGGTACCTCTCACCCCGGCCCCGCAAACCATCGAGGCCACCTTCACCGCGGACCGCGACTACCCGGCGGCCCGGCTGACCTTCCAGCAGGACGTCACCACCGATGTCGCGTACCGGTTGTGCCTGGATGACGTCACGGTCACCGACGGCGCCGAACCGGAGCCTTACCAGCCCGAGACCCACTCCGCCGTACGCGTCAACCAGGCGGGCTACCTCCCGGGCGCTCCCAAACAGGCGACCGTGATGACCGACGCCGAGAAGCCGCAGACGTTCGTCGTCCGAGACGGCCGCGGTGTGGTGGTGCGGCGCGGCTCAACCCGCCCGGCTGGCGTGGAGGACAGCGTCGGACGCGCAGTGCACGTCATCACCTTCTCGGATGTGCGCCGGCCCGGGACGGGCTACACGATCTCGGTTGGCGATCAGACCAGTTACCCGTTCGAGATCTCCCGCGACGTCTACGACCAACTACGCACAGACAGCAAGACCTTCTTCTACACCAACCGCAGTGGCATTGCGATCGACGACGCCCTGGCTCCCGGGTATGGGCGTGCCGCTGGCCACATCGGCGTCGCTCCGAACCAGGGCGACACCGCGGTGCCGTGCCAGGACCTCGACGACCCCTCGCAGAAGTTGTACGACGAACCGTGGACCTGCGAGGGAACTCGGGATGTCAGCGGCGGCTGGTACGACGCCGGGGACCACGGGAAGTACGTCGTGAACGGCGGGATCTCGGTCGCCCAGTTGATGATGGAGTACGAGCGCACCCACACCGGAGTTGCGCGCCGAGTCGGGTACGCCGACGGAACCCTGTCCATCCCCGAGGCCGGAAACGGGACGCCCGACCTGCTTGACGAGATCCGCTGGCAACTCGACTGGCTGCTCCGGATGCAGGTACCCGACGGCCAGAAGTACGCCGGGATGGCGAACCACAAAGTCGCGGACGTGGATTGGACCCCAGTGCCGCTGATGCCCGCTGCCGACTCACAGCGTCGGGTGCTCTACCGACCCTCGACCGCAGCGACCCTCAACCTGGCCGCAGCCGCAGCACAAGGCGCCCGACTGTTCCGGTCGGTCGACCCCAGGTACTCCCGAAGGCTCGCCGCCGCCGCGCGCAGTGCCTACGGCGCCGCCAAGGCCACCCCCGACCTGCTCGCGCCGGCGCCGGATGCGACGATCGACGCCAACCCCGGCAGCGGCCCGTATGACGACGACGACGTGAGCGACGAATTCTACTGGGCCGCAGCCGAGCTCTACCTCACGACTGGTGACAGCCGCTATGAGCGCGCCGTGCTGACCTCGCCCGTGCACTATGCCGACGTCTTCACGGACGGCTTCTGGTGGAAGGAAGTCGCCGCCCTGGGGCGCCTCAACCTCGCCACCGTGAAGAGCACTCTCCTGGGCCGCAACTACGTGCGGCACTCGGTGGTGCGCGCGGCTGACCAGTTTCTCGCCGTGCAGCGCCGCGAACCCTTCGGGCAGCCGTACGCGCCAGCCGACGGCGATTGGGCGTGGGGCTCGAACTCGGCAATGCTCAACAACCTCCAGGTGATCGGTACCGCGTACGACCTCACCGGGCGGCAGAAGTACGCCAACGGGGTGACCTCGGGCATGGACTACCTGTTGGGTCGCAACGCCCTCGACCTGTCCTACGTCACTGGGTGGGGTGACCGGTTCTCGCGCAACCAGCACCACCGCTGGTACGCGAAGTCGCTGGACTCGCAGCTTCCGGAGCCACCGATCGGCACTCTCGCCGGCGGGCCGAACTCCACCGCCACCGACACCGAGGACCCGGTGGCTGCTGCGCTCCTGCCGGGCTGCGTCGCCCAGTTCTGCTACGTGGACCAAATCGGCTCATGGTCGACGAATGAGATCACGATCAACTGGAACGCTTCGCTGTCGTGGGTGTCTGGATTCCTCGCGGACCGGCGTGCACCCTCCGACACATGACGCGACGTGGACGGCGCCTCGCTGCAGACTGGCGCCTCGTCGATTCAGGCGTCATGTTCGGTGTCACTCAGGGAACTCGCACCGCTGTCCACCCGGGAGAGGATCGCCAGTCACATCCGCCGGGCGATGGATGACCGGGCCGTGAGCTCCGGTGGTCGCACGTTCATGCGGGCTTGACCTCACGTGGAACGGAGGCGAACTCGTCACCTCGACGACGGCGCCATCCGCACGTCCCTCCAGGACGGCGGCACAGCCACTCCCCGTGCCGAACCTCTCGGCGCGTCAGGCGCCGCCATCGGGGTCGGCGGGAGCATTGGCACGGTGCTCCCGGCTCACTGAGGAAAGCCGGGCCCACCGGTGCCTGAGCAGCGTGCCTACGCTGCTCTCACCGCGGCCGACACGGGGTCGGCCTCGGCGCGAATCGGGGTGATCTCGGCGGCGTGCCGACCGACGTGGGTCGAGCCTCGGCCGATCGACAGCAAGGCGACGTCGCGGAGCATCCAGCGCACCATGCCGCCCGCCTTGGCATGGCGGGCGCGCCGCAAGGTCGACATCTCGATGGAACTGCTCATCATCGAACCTCCTTCCGGGCTTTACGCCCTCCCCTGCGGCCGCACCCTGCGGTAGGCACAGCGTGGCGGATACCCCTCCCCGGCTTCCGCAGTTCGGATGAACGCTGAACTAGTCATTACCTTTCGCTGACCTGACCTTGACGCTGCGAGCGACCGCTGGTCAGGAACGCCGCGACGACGCCGAGCGTCTCGACGGCAGTTCCGACCCCGCCGTCGCTCACCGACCTGGCCGGATGACGACCACCGTGTCAGCCACCTTGTCGTGGAGCGCCTGACGCTTCGGGTCCCACAACAGCCACGCCGGGTCGAGGACGCTGACCAGCGTTCCAAGGAACCCGACGATGGGTACCAGGCCGACGACCGTGGCCGCCACCGAGATGGCCTGCCGCCGAGCCGCGGTGGAGACCGAGAGCGGGCCAGGGGCGGCGAGACGCCGCACCTGGGTGCCGAGTGCCATCTTGCCCGGAGTGGCACCGCGCCAGACCAGGAAGACAACCTCGTAGAGCACCGCCACCACCAGTCCGATCACGGTGATCGGAAGAACGGCCTCGCTGGCTGCGGTGGCGAACACCGTCTGGTCCGGTGGCGTAACTCCGCGCTCGGCGGCCTCCACCGTGGCGCTGACGGAGCGGCCGACGACCGATACAAACTCCTGGACAAAGGGCCAGCCGACGACCACGGTCAGCACACCGGTCAGCAGCGAGTCGAGCACGCGGGCGAACAACCGGCGCCACCATTCGGCGAGGACGGCGCCATCGGGAAGCACATCCCGCCGGGTCTCCCAGGGAGATCCGGCGGGCCCGGACGGGGCCACACCTGGCGGCTGCCGCCACGGCGTCGAGCCGTCGTGGCCGACCGAGTCACGGTGGCCGGGGGGCGTGCTCGGCGGAGCCACGACTCGCCCGATCGTCGACTGCTCCGCCGTCGGCGAACGTCGCGGTGCGGTGTGCGCAGTCCAGATCACCCCGTCGAAGTACCGCAGCACCGAGGAGTCGTCCGGGTCGTCGTACCAGCCAGGGCCGGTGAGCTGGGTTGTCATATGCGCATCGTGTCACGCACGCCGCTGGTCGCGGCCAGCGCTACGACCTGGTCGGTGGGACCCGCGGGGTCGCAACGGTAACGACCCGACGGCGAACCGCAGTCAGCGCCGACCGACAAACCAGCTGCGGATCCGGTCGATCCGGTCGGTCACCTGCTCGCCGGTGGCGGCAGCCAACTCCGGGCCACCGCAGGCCCGACGGAGGTCCAGGTGGATCGTGGCATGTGCCGCACCCGTCTTGGCGGCGTACGCCGCGACCAGGGTGTTGAGCTCTTTGCGCTGTGCCGCGAGCGCGCGGTGCATCGACACCTCCGGCGCGCGGGATGCCGTCGTGCCGTCGCGACCGCGGCCGGTCGCGCTCCCGGCGTCGCGCGCCTGGCGGGCCTGCCGCTCCCGGAGCAGGTGGGCGACCTGGTCGGGCTCGAGCAGGCCGGGCAAGCCGAGGTAGTCCTGTTCCTCCGCCGAGCCGACCTCAGCGTGCAGCCCGAACTGCTGGGCGTCGAAGAGCACGTGGTCGAAGTGGGCATCGGACTCCAGGGCCTCGAACGCGGCATCCTCGGGCCCGAGCGCTGCCTCCGCTCGGTTGGCCTCGCGCAGCATCCCCTCTTCCTCCGCCCAGATCGACGGCTCGTCATCCTCGGTCGACGCCCGGCCGAGCGCGTGGTCGCGCTCCTCTTCCATCGCCGCCGCATGGGCCAGGATGACGGGAACGCTCGGCAGGAACACCGAGGCCACCTCACCCCGCCGACGGACCCGCACAAAACGACCGACGGCCTGGGCAAAGAACAATGGCGTCGAGGTGGAGGTCGCGTAGACCCCCACGCACAGCCGCGGCACATCGACGCCCTCGGACACCATCCGCACCGCGACCATCCATCTCGAGTCCCCCGCGGCGAACTCCTCGATGCGGGAGCTGGCCCCGGCGTCATCCGAGAGCACCACGGTGGGCTCAGAACCGGTGATCGACCGCAGGATTCGGGCGTAGGCGCGTGCCGCGGTCTTGTTCGAGGCGATGACCAACGCGCCGGCATCCGGCACGTGGTGCCGCATCTCGGACAGTCGGGTGTCAGCGGCGGCCAGCACTGCGGGCACCCATTCGCCCGCCGGGTCCAGGGCGGTGCGCCAGGCGTGCGCGGTCTGATCCTTGGTGAGCGGCTCGCCGAGGCTCGCAGCCACCTCATCACCCGCCTTGGTGCGCCACCGCATCGCCCCCCCGTAGGCCAGGAACATCACCGGCCGCACCACACCGTCACGGAGTGCGGCCGCGTAGCCGTAACTGGAATCAGAAGCGGAACGCAGGATGCCGTCCGCACCCATTTCATAGCGAACGAACGGGATCGGGGTGGTGTCCGAACGGAACGGGGTGCCGGTGAGGGCAAGGCGGCGGCTGGCTGGCGTGAACGCCTCACGGATGCCGTCACCCCACGACCGCGCGTCGCCGCCATGATGCACCTCGTCAAGGACGACGAGGGTCGACATCGCCTCGGTTCGGCGCCGGTGCAGTTCAGGGTTCGCGGCGACCTGTGCGTAGGTGAGTGCCACTCCCCGGTACTCCTCGCTCTGCACACCCTGGCTGTTAGAGAACGCCGGGTTGAGCTGGATGCCGACCCGGGCTGCGGCATCCGCCCACTGGGTTTTGAGGTGCTCGGTCGGTGCCACCACGGTGAGCGCCTGCACGACGCCGCGGTCAAGCAGCTCGGTGGCAACGCGCAGCGCGTAGGTCGTCTTGCCGGCGCCCGGCGTCGCGACCGCCAGGAAGTCGCGCGCGTCGCACTCGAGATAGCGGTCGAGCGACTCCTGCTGCCAGGCGCGGAGCTTGGCGGCAGTCCCCCACGCGGCGCGTTCGGGGTACGCAGGGGGCAGGTGTCCAGCGGCAGAGGTACTCATAGGCGGCCGCCACCTTAACCGCCATCACGGTGGGTCGCGGCAGCCGGTCAGTGCTGACGCCCAGCGCGCCGGTGCGCAGCCGCACCGCTCGGCACGATCTCGGTCACCCCGATGGCGCACCCGTACCGACGTCCGACCGCCCGGCCGCCGTCCGACCAGCGCTGGTAACTTCTCGCCGCCGTCCTCGGCCTCTACTTCTCGCCGCCGTCCTCGGCCTTGCGCAGCCCGGTGATGATCTCCTTGCAGGTCGGGCACACCGGGAAACGTTTCGGGTCACGACCAGGAACCCAGACCTTGCCGCACAGCGCCGTGACCGGCTCCCCGCTGAGCGCGCTCTCAAGGATCTTCTCCTTGCGCACGTAGTGGGAGAAACGCTCGTGATCGCCCGGCTCGGCGACCTGCGGAAGGGTCTCAGTCCGCTCCAGGACGGCGGTCTGCGTCTTCGGGCCACCGGGTGCGTGCGGGGCGTCCGGGGCGTCCGGGGTCGGGTGCGGCTCGCTCATGCCACCGATGCTACGCCGGGCACCCTCGTTCGGCCGAGGCCCGCTCCTCGCGCCACCGCGGGGCCAGCGCCAGGCCGGCGTACCTTCTGGCGAGCCCCTCTTCGGCGACTATGCACCCGCCCAGGGGCGCTGGTCAGTTGAGAGCGGGGTCGCTGGGGTACCAGGCAACCCAACGCAGCGGTGCGGGCTGACGGTTCAGCACCCGCCGCCACAAGCCATCAGGCTCCTCGGTGAAGGCGTCCCCGCTCTCGACATCGACGACGTACCAGGAGCCGGTGGTGATCTCCGCGTCGAGCTGACCGGGTGACCAGCCCGCGTAGCCGGCGAAGATTCGCAGCCCGGAGAGCACATCGGCGACGAGCAGTGGCGGGGTGTCGAGATCGACGAGGGCCACCGAACCGAACAGCCGCTTCACTCCGCGAGGTTCCGGCGAGTCGCCTGGCACGGCG
Organism: Dermatophilaceae bacterium; assembly: GCA_051657745.1. GTDB lineage: Bacteria > Actinomycetota > Actinomycetes > Actinomycetales > Dermatophilaceae > JBOFLG01. The sequence continues at coordinate 38,362 of JBOFLG010000117.1, forward strand.
ACCAAGCCCAGGGCCGAATCCGGCTGCACCGGGCCACCCTGGAACACCCTCGCCGGCCGACTCGCATGCTCCTCCCACCCGGGCAACACCGCATCAATGGTGGCGTCGATCGGCCGGTTCAGCACGACGCCCTGGGCGCCCTCGTCGTCGTGGTGCAGCATGAGGACCACACTGCGCCGGAACAGGCCGCCACCGACCTGCGGGGTCGCGACGAGCAGCCGACCGGTGGTGTGGGAGCTACTCACTCCCCTATTCTGCCCCGGCTCTCACCAGCGCCACGAGCGCGATGACCGTGCGCCGAGCCGTGCCGTGAGCCAGACGGGCGCCGCGGCTGACCGGGCCGACCTGGCCGTCGGCCGTCTCGGCGTCGACCCGCACCAGAACCGCCCTCGAGCACCGGGCGCCACACGTCATCCGGCACGGGGGTGCCGCTCGGGGCGACCCCTCCGATCGCCGCAACCGTGGCGTCGCCGGGGGCCACCGTGACTGTCTCGGCGTCGGCGCCGGCCGCCTCGGCCAGCCCGGCGACCATCTTGCGCTGGTGGGGCAGCGCCAACATGATTACCGCGCCCCGCTCGCCAGCGCGAGCGGTGCGGCCGGCGCGGTGCAGGTAGTCCTTGTGATCCTTGGGTGGGTCGACCTGAACGACCAGGCCGATGTCGTCGACGTGGATGCCGCGCGCCGCGACGTCCGTGGCGACCAGCACCGACATCCGGCCATCGCGGAACGCACCGAGAACTCGGTTGCGCACGCCCTGCGACAGCCCACCGTGCAAGGCCGCCGCAAAGACACCACGCTCACGAAGCTCGCGGGCGATGCGGTCGGAGCCGAGTTGGGTGCGAGCAAAGACCACGACCCGGCCGGGTCGACCGGCGAGCTCAGCAGTCAGCGCCTTCTTGTCGTGCGGCGCGACCAGCCATACGTGGTGGCTCATCGTGGTCACCGCGGCCTGGGCCTCGTCGGTCGAGTGCGTCACCGGGTCCACGAGGTACCGCTCGACGAGGTTGTCGACGCCACGGTCGAGGGTCGCCGAGAAGAGCAACCGCTGACCTCCCGGAGGGAGTGCGTCGAGGATCGCGGTGACCTCGGGGAGGAAGCCCATGTCGGCCATATGGTCAGCCTCGTCGAGCACTGCCACCTCAACCGCGCCGAGCTCGACCGCGCCACGCTCCATCAGGTCGGTAAGCCGGCCAGGTGTGGCGACGAGCAGGTCCACCCCGCGGCGTAGCGCACTGACCTGCGGCTCGTACGACAACCCACCGGCCACCAGGCGATGACGCAGCCCGAGGACATGCACGTACGGCTGCAGCGCGTCGCTCACCTGCATCGCCAACTCGCGCGTCGGCACCAGGACGAGGGCACGAGGCTGCCGTGGCTCTGGGCGACCACGGTCGGCCAACCGAGCGAGCGTGGGCAGCCCGAACGCGAGCGTCTTTCCCGAGCCAGTGCGACCACGACCGAGCACGTCGCGACCGGCGAGCGTGTCGGGGATGGTGGCAGCCTGGATCGGGAACGGCTCGACGATGCCGTCGCGAGCCAACCGCTCGACCAGGCGCTCAGGCAGGCCGACCGCGGCGAACCCGTTGTCGGCGGTGACCTCACGTGGACCACCGCCGGATGAGGTGTACGTCGTCCAGGTGTCAGCCTCGGCGCGGTGCGCCTCGGCCTGCTCGAAGGCCGCCGCCCCGGAGTCGACGCCGCGGGAACTACGGTCGCCAGACCGACGCTCACCGAACCGCTGCTGGTCCGGACGATCCGTGCCGCCCCGGCTGCGGGGTGCGTCATCCCGCCTGGGCCGACCATCGAACCGACGCTCACCGAACCGCTGCTGGTCCGGACGATCCGTGCCGCCCCGGCTGCGGGGTGCGTCATCCCGCCTGGGCCGACCATCGAACCGACGCTCACCGAACTCGCCTCCACCCGAACGGTGTTCGCCGAGCCTGCGATCACCACCGCGCCGCACGACAGGGTCACTGACCTGGCCGGGCGAGCGCGAGCCGTCGGCCCGTCGATCAGCGTGACGACCCTCATGACGGTCGCGGCGCACGGGGTCGGCAACCCGAGGGCCGCGGTCGCGGACCGGCTGATCGCCGCGCTCGCGCCGGGGCCGCTCGTCGTGGGGTCGATGCGCCTGCCACTCGTCGCGCCGGGGCCGGCCACGCTCGTCGCGCCGTTGGCCGCCACGGTCGTCCGTCGCGGCCCGGGCGCCGCCACGTTCCGAAGCGTCAGCTGAGAATCGTCGAGCCGAGCCGTCGGCACGGCGTGGATCGTTTCGGTCCCAGCGAGGCGACCGTTCGCTCCGCGGACGGGTAGCTGTGTGGTCGCTGGCGCGTCCCGACGGGCTCATCGAGCGGGACGAGGTGGCGGCTGTTCGCGGCCCGTCGGGCTGGCCACGATGCGGCTTCTTGGGGGCTTTGCGGGCCTCTGACTTTTGGGCAGTGGTCCATCGGGCCTTTTTGGCCCCGGGTGCCTTCTTTGGCACGGTCTTCTCCTGGTCGAACGACAGATGACGGGCGTAGACACGTCGTCGGCCGATGGCGAGACAGCGAGCATGACGAGCCTCGGACCGGGATGGTCCGTCGGCCGGTTCGACATCAGTGTCACCGGCGGGCCGGATGGGGTGGGGGTCACGCGCGGTGCGCACCTTGAGCGCAGCCAGCGCTCGTCATCACGGCAGGTCTTGAACAATAGCAGCGCGCAGCAGACTGCCCGACCGGGTGCGCTCCTGCCCAACGCGGGCTCGCACTCCCGTGCCCTCCTCGAACGCCGGGCTGGACCGATCACCGCCACTCCCCCCGGCACTCCGTAGAGCCGACACCGATCACCGGGGCGCCGAGCACTCACAGCAACAACGCGACGAGCCAACGGTTGCTGGCCAGACCGGCGGTGAACTCCCGGCTGGTCCGCTGCATCCCGATCACCATCAAAGCCAACCAGCCGACCCTGCCGGGCGCCGCCAAGAACCTGCCCTGCGCCACAGTCCCGGCCGGGTCGACCTCCACCGAACGCGGCCACGGCAGAAAGGCCAGGCGCACCATCACAGTCATCGACATTCCCGACCTTACCGACTTCCCCGGCGCCGCCCGGGTCACCCAACTACGCCGCACCACCAAAGCAGCAAGGAATACCGTTGAGGTCGTCTATCTGATCACCTCAGCCGACCACGACGCACCCCAGCCACACTCGCCGCCTGGGCCCAACGCACGGGTCGCGCAGAGGTTGGATGGCGGCGCTACGACCAGGGGGTGATGTGGTCGATGGTCAACTCGGCGCGGTGGAGTTCCGGATGCACCCGTTGTCCGCTCGCCTGGACGCGGCAGCGTCGGATCGCCAACTCGCCGGTGCTGCCGTGGACCCGGACCCGCCACAGCCAGGTCCGACAGGTGATCGCGAATTGAGGGCAAGACCATCCGTGGACACGTATCGGCTCGACGCAGATCCGCCTCTGCTCTGCTCAAACGGTAGGAGTGTCGAGCATCCGAGGAGGTGAAGGCGGTCCGATCCAATATGGAGGGGTAATCGCCCTGACACTGGTCTTCCACGACGAGCAGCTCGGGCACTGTGGAGGCTGTACCGGAGGGGCAATCGCCCTGACACTGGTCTTCCACGACGAGCAGCTCGGGCAATGTGGAGGCCTTACCGGAGGGACAATCGCGCTGGCAATGGATTTGGGGGGCCTTACTACAGGGACGCCGTACGCTTTTGAGGGCTTTATCGGTGTCGAGGGCTGTGAGGAGCGCAATGAACTGGTGCCGCTATCGCTAATCTCAGCTCCGGTGGCAAGGTGACCCGGGCCGGCGCTCGAAGCAACTACGAGCAGAGCAGCAACAGCGGCGAGTTTCTTCATCGCGGTGTCGTTCATCGCGGTGTCGTTTTTGTCTCGGGTACGTCGCAACAGACGAATCATGAATACAAAAGTATCTGCGGTCGGCCTCAGCCGCATCTGCAACGCCTGACCGATCCCGGCGCGGTGAGGTGAGGTGAGGTGAGGTGAGGTGAGGTGAGGTGAGTGTCCCCCCGGGGTGGTCTTGCCGTGGCCCACCCGACGCACGGATGTCCAGCCAAGCCGACGCAGTTCGTCGAACTGCGTCGGCGAGGTCCTGACGGTCGGTGCCACCACCACCAGCGGCGCGACCAGCGTGGTGAGCACGTCTCTCGGGCGAGCCTTGCGCACCCAGAAATACCAGACCACGGCTACCTAGGTGAGCGTCTGCACTACGAGAATCATGGCCGCCCCGAGGATGACGAGCAGCCCGTGAGATGTTGACGGACGGCACGAGTTGACGCCGCAGCCGCGTCCACCGGCAAAGACCAGGGCTAGGTCGACTCCCTCGGGGAACGGCGCGAGTCGCGACGGCTGACCGCCGTCCACACCAGCCATCCGCACAGCACCCCGAGAAGATCGGCGACCACGTCCCACACGTCGCCGGAGCGAGCCGGCAGGACCGTTGCCTGCACCACCTCGCTGAGCACTCCGTGCGCCGCGAAAGCCGCAACGACCGCACGCACGGCGAAGCCCGCGAGCAGCGCGAGCAGCACCGGCAGCAGAAACACGACGACGTGCACCACCTTGTCGGCTCCGGGCAGGGACGACGGTGGCGCCACCCCACGCGGCAGGTAAAGCACCAGAACCTGCACGAGAACCGCGGCCGCCAGCCAGAGCCGACGACGGGCCAGCGACGCACTACGCGGCCTCACGTCATCCGCCGTCGTGACCACCTCACACCACGTGCGACGATCAGGCCCAGGCCACCCATCGCAGCGGCGCCGGGCGTGGTTCGCAACAGGCCGACCATGCCGCGCTCAGCAGCTGGCACGGCCGACAGCAGCCCGCACCGCATCCGCCACAACGGTACTGACCTCCGGGTGGAACACCGACGGCACGATGTAGGTGGCATTGCGCTCGTCGTCGCGAACCACGTCAGCGAGCGCGTCGGCGGCCGCCAAGAGCACCTCCATGGTGACGTGCTTGGTGCCGGAGTCGATCAGGCCCCGGAATACCCCAGGGAACACCAGCACATTGTTGATCTGGTTGGCGAAGTCCGACCGGCCGGTGGCCACCACCGCCGCGTGCCGGGCCGCGACCTCGGGGTCGATCTCCGGCACGGGGTTGGCCATCGCGAACACCACACTGTCCGCGGCCATGGACGCGATGTCGGCCTCGGTGAGCAGGTTCGGTGCCGACACTCCGACAAACACGTCCGCGCCCCGGATCGCGTCGGCGAGGGTTCCGGACACCCCCTCGGCATTGGTGTGCTCGGCGATCCAGGTGTGGTTGGGATGGTCGCCGGAGACCACGTCGGCGCGCTCCCGGTGCACGATGCCGTCGATATCGGCCACCACCACATGGTGCGCCCCGGCGTGCAGCAACAGTTTGAGGATGGCGGTGCCGGCCGCACCCGCACCGCTCATCACCAGCCGGACGTCCTCGAGCCGCTTGCCCACGACGCGCAGCGCGTTGCGCAGCGCGGCCAGCGCGACGATGGCGGTGCCGTGCTGGTCGTCGTGAAAGACCGGGATGTCGAGTTCGGCGCGCAGCCGGGCCTCGATCTCGAAGCACCGCGGCGCGGAGATGTCCTCGAGGTTGATGCCGGCAAAGACCGGGGCGATGGCCTTGACCGTGCGCACGATCTCGTCGGTGTCCGTGGTGTCGAGACAGATGGGGAACGCATCGATCCCGGCAAACCGCTTGAACAGGGCGGCCTTTCCCTCCATCACGGGGAGGGCCGCGAGCGGGCCGATCGCTCCCAGACCCAGCACGGCAGTGCCATCGGTGACCACCGCGACGGTGTTTCGCTTGATGGTCAACCGCCGAGCGTCATCCGGGTTGCTCGCGATTGCCTCGCAGACCCGAGCGACGCCGGGCGTGTAGATGAGCGACAGGTCGTCGCGGGTGCGGATCGGCAGCTTCGGCTCCACCGACAGCTTGCCGCCGAGGTGCACCAGGAAGGTGCGGTCGGACACCTTCCCGATCTCGACACCGTCGACCTGCCGCATCTGCTCCACGACTGCCTCAGCATGCTCCGGGTCACGCGTCGACATGGTCAGGTCGAGACGCACCTTGGTCGCCCCGGACGCGGTGACGTCGAGGCCGGTGACCACGGCACCGGCGCGTTCGATGAGCCCGGTCATCTCGCTGACCGCAGTGGCGCGGGCGGGGAGCACGATACGGACGGTGACGGAGTTGGCGATGGATGGCGCAGACGGCATGTCCACGATTCAACCCTGAAACCTGCGGTGCGGCCGAAACGGCACGCTCGGCGGCGGTGCGCACCGTCGCTCCGCTACGGTGACCGCCATGCCCGACCGCGTCGATGTCGTCGGAACTGGTTCCGCCTCGGCGGTGCCCGACATCGTCGTGGTCGATGCCCGAGTCCAGGTGGATGCCGGGGACGTTGCCTCCGCTCTGGCCGACGCTGCGGCCCGGGTCACCGCCGCACTCCAGGTGGCCGCTGACCATGGTGTCGCCGGCACGGACCGGCGCACGACCGGTATCGGCACGTCGCCACGGTGGGACGGTGACGGGCGCGCCATCGCCGGGTACACCGCGCACCAGACCGTGCGTCTCACGATCCGGGACCGCGACCACACCGGGGCCGTGCTCGCCGCCGTTGCCGAGGCCGCCGGAGATGCGTTCGGTGTCGACACGCTCTCGCTTCAGATCACCGACCGGAGTCCGCTGATGACGCGGGCTCGCGAGGCGGCCTTCGCCGATGCGCGGGCGACAGCGGAGCAGTTGGCCCGGCTCGCTGACCGGACCCTCGGCCCCGTGCTCCGGGTCACCGAGCAGCCGGGCACCGACCACCCGATGGCCGCGCTGCGGACGATGTCGACCGAGGCGATGGACGGGATGCCGCTCGCCGCCGGGGAGTCGACGGTCACCGCCACGGTGGCGGTGCGGTTCGGGCTCGGCCCGGCGTGAGCGGTGTCGACGCGCTGGGCTGGTTCGGTTCGGCCCTGCTGGTCATCTCGCTCCTCCAGGCCCGCATCCTCCGGCTCCGGGTGCTCAACACGCTGGCGTGCGTCATCCTCGTGGTCTTCAACGCGCTCGTCGAGGTCTGGCCGATGGTGGCGATGAACGTGGTACTCGCCGGCATCAACGGGTGGTTCATCGTGCGGGTGCTTGCCGAGCGTCGTGGCGACGAGGCGTACGCGGTGCTGGAGGTCGACGAGTGCGACGTGTATCTGCAGCACTTCCTTCAAGTGCACGCCGTCGACATCTCCCGGTTCTTCCCGGGGTTTGTGGCCGGCACGGGGCGGTTGGCCTACCTCGTGCAGTACGGCGACGAAACCGCCGGCGCGGTCATCGTGCGGGATGCCGGTGACGGCACCGCCCAGGTCGAGCTCGACTACGTGACGCCCCGGTTCCGCGACCTGGCGCCAGGCGAGTTCGTCTTCCGGCGCTCGGGCCTGTTCCGCGACAGGGGCTTTCGGCGCGTCCTCACCGCGCCCGGGATGATCGAGCCTTACTACGGCCGGCTCGGCCTCATCCGCGACGGCGACCGGTTCCGACTCGACCTCGGCTGAACCTCACCCCGTGGTCTCATCGCTCAGGCGGCCACGTCGCGTCGGTCGCCCGGATCGGTGCGGTGCTGCCGGCCGGTGGGAGCGGACCAGGTGCAGGTTCCGTCGGGGGTCATCGCGACTGTCCAGCCGGCGTGATGCTTGAACGCGTGGTGCGCGGGACACAGGCTGTGCAGGTTCTCTTCCGCAGTCTCCCCAGCTGGGTGGGGGATGACGTGGTCGAGGTGGCAGCGAGCCGCAGGCACCGAGCACCCGGGGAAGCGACAGCGCACGTCCCGGGCCCGGACCTTCGCGGCGAGGACCTTTCCCGGGCGATAGGTACGGCGTTGCTCCGGGGTTCCGTCGGCGGCGCCGTCAGTGCCCGGACCGACGCCGGTGAACCGGACCCGGGTATCGGGGTCGGCGAGCAGCGCGGTGACGGCCGACGGAAGCAGCCCGCTGGTGCCGGGCGCCTCGACCAAACCCTTCACGAACCACACCAGTGTCTCCAGACCCGGCGCGACCGGGACCGGGACCGCGCCGGAAGGCGACCGTTCAGCACTGAGGTGGGCGTCGCGGCGCCCAGCTGGTGGAACCCTGGTGAGGAACGGATTGCCAGCGGTCTTCAGGTGCTCCCGTACGTCCTGCGCGAGCTGCCACTCCAGCGCGCCCACCTCCACAGTGGCCCGAGTGACCCGGCCGGCAACGAGGTCGACGAGCACCGGGTCCATGGCGGGCCGTCCATCCGGTGTACTCATCTGCCGTCCGGTGACGCCGGCCATGATCACGGCATCCGGGTCGGGCCGCGTCACCAACGCCTCGGATGCGACGGAGTCGGTAGGAACGAGAATCTCCGCGATGGTCTCCACGTGCGTATTCGCCATCGCCAGGTTCACCAGCGCGTCGACTCGCGCCGCCGCCACGCTGCGCCGGGTCCCGGCCACCGCGTCGGCGGCCAGGTACTGGTCGGCGACGGCCTCCACCGCCGCGTGCAGCCGACGCGACTCCTCGTCCGGGACGTCGGCGGTCCACCGCATCAAGCCCGGCACGCCCGACGGCTGGATGCGCAGCCCCCGCTGTCGCGGCGCGTCCGCCCGGGCCTGCTCCGCGCCGTCGGGGGCGGCCTTGACCGCAGCCGCGGCGGCGCGCTCGGCGAGCCGAGGCTTCGGGAGCCCGGCCACATCGACCGCGTACAGCCGCGCCTCGAACTCACCCAGACGCTCCCACGTCACGTTCTGCGCGGCGTCGACCACAGCGTCGACCCGCCACGGCTCCAGCACCCCGCCCCTCGCCCGGGCGAGGGTTGCCGGCAGCTCCATCAACTGCCGCGCCCGGGACACCCGGGTGCGCATCGTTCGTGGCGAGATGTTCAGCAACGGCGCCAGCGACGCTGCCGCGACCTGTTCCGGATCCGGCACCCCCACCGTCGTCCGACCCGCCGCGACCAGGTCGACCCGGTGCTCCTCCACGACATCCACGGTCAGCTCTGCACACCGGTCCACCGCTACCGCCTGCATTGCGTGCGACCACGACGCGACCCGCTGGGTGGCGAGCACCACCGCTTCCACCGCACCGGCATTCATGCCGCCGACCTCCTCCGGCCCGAGCTCCCCGATCAGCACGGCAAGTCGAGCCGGAGGCGCGCCATGCACCCGCTCAAGCGTCCATACCTCCGTCTGCTCCATGGTTGATAATAGCACACATGTTCGACCGTGGCCTCAGGGCGCCGAGCGTGGGGCGAGGAGGCGGTGGACGACATCATGCAGCTCGGCGCCGGCGGTCACGGGGTCGAAGCCGGCGTCGACCGTCATCCGGTCGAGCACGCCGTCGAGGACGACCTGGACCCAGCGCGCCAGCCGCTCAGGCGGGAGGTCGGTGCGCACCTCTCCCGCCGCCTGCGCGCGCCGCAGCACGGCACTCAACCCGCCGACGACGGCGTCGGAGTCGAGCCGAAGTGCGGCGTCGACCTTCGGCTCAGACATCACCGCCCCGACCGCGCGGACGAAGCCGGCGACCCGCGGGTCGGTCAACTCGGCGGCCGTGTGCGCGACGTACTCGTGCACCACCGCCAGGCCGTCGGCACGACCCGCGCGCGCGGCGAACCACTCCCGCTGCTCGGCGGTGCCCAACTCGAGGATGCCGAGCAGCACGTCCAGCTTGGTCGGGAAGTAGTGGAAGAACGTGCCCGACCCCACGCCGGCGGTGCGGCAGATCTCGGCGGTGGTCGCGCCGGCGTAGCCGCGCCGGGCCAGGCAGGTGATCGACGCGTCGATGATCACGAGCCGCCGCGCGGCGTGCCGGACGGGGTCGACGGTGCGGGCCACATCGTCATTCTATAAATAGAGTGGATGCTCTGTTAATATGCCCGTCATGGGGAGCGCAGAACCCGGCCGTTGGCATCTTGACGAGGACGAGGTCGCCCATGAGGTCACCATCGAGGAGGGCGCGTTCCGCCGGACCCTGACGTGGTCGGTCTGCGGCGAGCGGCTGGCGACGCAGACGACGTCGGACGAGCGCGTGGTGCTGACCGCCGCCGGGAGAGGGTCGGTCGGCATCCGGCTGCCGTCGTGGATCGGCCCGGCTCGTCGGGTGACGTTCCACGCCATCGGCGAGGGCGGCGACGAGGCGGCCCGGGCTGCCGCCTGGACCGGCCTCGGCGGGGTCGACCTGGCGCCCGAGCCCGGCAGCCGGGCGGCCCGGCGCGAGGCGTGGATCCGCGCGCACCCTCGTCTGCACGCCGCTCGGGCCGGGACCCTCGCCGCACTCGCCGTCGTCGCGACCCCGCTGCTGCTCTGGCTGTGGAACCTGCTCGACCTGCCCCCGATCAGCATCGTCGGGCCGGTCGACTGGCCCAACCTCCCCCGCATCCCGTGGCCCGACCTGCCGACCGCCCCGTGGCCCGACATCGACTGGCCCGACCTGCCCGACTTGACGCTCCCGGCGTGGCTGCGCGACCTACTGTCGTGGGCGAAGTACGTCTGGCCCGTGCTGCTCGCGGTCGCGATCGCCCACGGCGAGGTGCGCCGGCGCCGCCACCAGGACGCCCGCCGCAAGGGAGTGCCCGGCGCGCCAGAGCCCAGCGGGGGCGATGACCACGGCAGCCCCGCGGCGACCGACGGTCGGCGCTGAACGACGACGGCCCGGCCTCGCGGGATGCGAGACCGGGCCGTCGATGCGAGCTAACAGCGTGAGAGCACCGATGGTGGAGGTGGCGGGAATCGAACCCGCGTCCACTGACGGCAGACCAGGGCTTCTCCGGGTGCAGTGCGCTAGGGAGTTTCTCGGCCCCAGGGCTCGCGCGCACACGTTCCCTGACAGGCCCAGTCGAGTAGGAGTCCTGCACCATCCCCCGACATGACGGTGCAGCAAGATCTCTCAATGACGCTGGTGACTAGGCCGAGATCATGCCCAGGCCAGCGGACTTCGGGCTCGCTCAGGCGGCGAGGGCGAAGTCGGTGCTCTTGGAATTGGCACCTATTGGTTTGCACGGAGCGTTGACGAGATGACCGTGCATCCTCGACCCGCTTCCCACTGGTCGAACGACCAATGTCGAAACCGATCACCCCCATGAGGGGTGCTCTCACGCTGTTCACCTGTCAAACCGGCACGATGCGCCGGCGCTCGGATCAGTATGCCCTGCAACGCGCGGTCGGCCCAGCGGATTCCCGGCCGAGCACCCCCGCAGGACGCCGCCGCTCAGCCGGCCTCCGTGCGGAGGCGGATGCCGTCCGGGTCCACCGGGGCACGGAACGAGAGCCGCACCCCAACCTGCGCACCCGCAACGTCGACGGCCCACCCGTCACGCCGGATGACGGCGCGCGGCACCACGTCACCGTCCGGCTCCCAGACCCAGGCAAGGCCGACCACAGCGCCGAGCGTGGCGCTGTGGGCCGCGCTGGTCACCTGGCCGACCAGCACCCCGGCCCGCCGCACCAGCTCACCACCCCACAGCGTGACCTGCGGATCGTCGGCGACGAACGACACCAGTCGCCGCCGCGGACCGGCCGCCTTCGCCGCCTCCACCGCATCGCGCCCGACGAAGTCGTGCGGCGTCCCCAGCTTGCAGGTGAAGGTGAGCCCGGCCTCGACCGGGTTCCGGTCCGGCCCGAGCTCGGCGCCCCACGCCCGATAGCCCTTGTCGAGCCGCAACGCGTTGATCGCGTAGTAGCCGGCCAGGCGCAGCCCGAGGTCGGACCCCGTGTCGGCCAACGCGTCCCACACCCCGGTGGCGAGCTCGGTGGGCACGGACAACTCCCAGCCCAGCTCGCCGACGTAGGTGATCCGGGTGGCGCGCACGAGCGCCGGCCCGATCGACACCTCGCGGCTGGTCGCGAACGGGAACGCGTCGTCATCCAGCGCAGTGTGGGTGAGGCGGGAGAGCAGCTCGCGCGACCTCGGGCCCATCAACCCGAACACCGCGAGCGAGGTCGTGACGTCGTCGACCGACACCCGCCACGCGGGGTCGCGGTGGCGGCGCAGCCAGTCGGCGTCGCGCACCGGCGACCCGGCGCTGGTGACCACGAGGTACTCGGCCGGCCCGACGCGGGTCGCCGTGACGTCTGCCTCGTACCCGCCGCGCCGGTTGAGCATCCCGGTGTAGACGGCCGACCCCACCGGCCGGTCGACGTCGGCCGTGCAGACCCGCTGCAGGAGCGCCACGGCATCCGGCCCGCGCACCCGGAGCTTGCCGAAGCTGGTCTGGTCGAAGAGCGCGACGGCCGAGCGGGTGGCGCGCTGCTCGGCAGCCACCCAGTCGTGCCAGTTCTGCCGGCCCCAGCCGTACTCCGTGCCGCGAGACTCGGCCGGAACCTCCGGCGGCGCGACGTAGTTCGCTCTCTCCCAACCCAACTTGCTGCCGAACCAGGCTCCCGCCGAGGCCAGCCGGTCGTGCACCGGCGAGCACCGCAGCGGCCGCGCCGACTCAGGCTCCCGGTTCGGCCAGGGCACCGCATAGTGCAGGCCGAGCACCTCACCTACCCGCGCGCGCAGCCACGGCGTGCTCATGTGGAACGGCGCGAAGCGGCGGATGTCGACCAGGGCGAGATCCTGCTGTGGCTCGCCCGCCAGGACCCACTCGGCGAGCGCCCGCCCCGCTCCCCCGGCCGACGCGATGCCCACCGAGTTGAACCCTGCGCCGACGAAGAAGCCGGCGACGTCGGGCGACTCGCCGAGCACGAACTGGTTGTCGGGTGTGAAGCTCTCGGGCCCGTTGTACAGCTTGCGGATGCCGATGTCCTGCAACGCCGGCAGCCGGTGCTGCGCGCTCTCCATGAGCACCGAGAAGTGGTCCCAGTCCTCGTCGAGCAGCCGGAACTCGAACGGGTGCGGGATCTCCTCGGGCGCCACCCAGGGTGTGGCCTCGGGCTCGAACCCACCGACGACGAGCCCGCCGACCTCCTCCTTGTAGTAGGTCCAGCCGTCGGGATCGCGCAGGATCGGCACGTCGCGGTGCACGCCCTCAATCGGCTCGGTGACAGCGTAGAAGTGCTCCGCACTGTGCAGCGGAACGCCGACGCCGGCCATCGCGCCCACCGCCTTGGCCCACTGGCCGGCACAGGTGACGACGACCTCACACTCGACGTCACCCGTCTCGGTACGCACACCCCGGACCCGGCGACCACCGGGTGCGGTCGGGTCGTCGACGACATCGAACCCAATGACCCGCACTCGCTCTCGGATGACGACGCCGCGGCTCCGCGCCCCTCTCGCCAGCGACTGCGTCAGGTCGGTCGGGTTCGCGGTGCCGTCGCCCGGCAGCCACACCGCACCCTGGAGGTCGTCGGTGCGCAGCAGTGGGTACAGTTCGCCGGCCTGCGTCGGCGTGAGCATCGCGCAGTCCAGGTCGTAGGCGGCGGCGTTGGCGGCGACCCGGCGCAGCGCCGTCATCCGCTCCGGGGTTCGGGCCACGATCAGCCCGCCCACCTGCCGGTACCCGGTCGACAGCCCAGTCTCGGCCTCCAGGCGCGCGTAGAGCTCGGCCGAGTACTGCACGAGGCGCGTGCCGCTCTCGGAGGCGCGCAGCAGGCCCACCAGCCCGGCAGCGTGCCAGGTGGTGCCGCAGGTGAGCGTGCCCTGCTCCAGGACCAGCACGTCGGTCTCGCCGAGCTGGGCCAGGTGGTACGCCGTGGAGGCGCCGATGACTCCCCCGCCGACGACCACGACCCGGGCCCGGTCCGGCAGGTCCCCGGCAGCCTGGCCCTCCGCGGCCACCCCGCGAGGGCGACCCTCGCCTGGACCGGGGGCCGTCGTCATCCGACCGCTCGTTCGAGCACGGCGGCGAGCCGCGGCCCCCGGAGAAACTCCTCGGCCGGGCGCAGCTTGCCGAGGCACCACTCCCAGAAGTCGAACTCGATGGCGCTGGTGTGGTGTTGGATGACGCCCCACAGCACCCAGCTGTATCGGGCCACCGCGCCCCACAACTCGGCCCGGGCGACGAACGCGTCGTCGCGGTGGCCGAGGTAGGCGGTACACAGCGCCGCGAGCGAGTCCGGGGTGAGGCCGGCCTCGGCAGCGAGATTGCCGAGCTCGAACGGTGCGACATTCATCCCCGAGTACTCGTAGTCGACAATTCGGATGTCACCACCGTCGTCGAGGAGGTTGGCCGCCAGGAGGTCGTTGTGACACGGCACCAGCCGGTCGGGTGCCGCCCGCACCACCGCCTCGACTGGGGCGAGCAGTGGCTCGAGCTCGCGGTACCCGGCGGGCACGGCGAAGCCTCGCTCGTCGACCACGCGGGCGTAGAACCGCCGCAGCGCGAGCATGTCGAACCGGCCCAGGAACGCCGGCCCCGCATGCAGCCGCCGCACCGCGGACGCGACCCGGGGAAGGGCCGCCGCGACGTCGTCGTCGGTGCAGGTGCGGCCCGGGAGGAACTCGACCACCAGCACCCCGCGGCCCGGCAGATAGTCGACAACCGGCGCACCGACCCCGGCGCGGGCCGCCGCAACGGTATTGCGCCACTCGGCGTCCCGGTCGACCCCGAGCATGCCGGTGTGTTGCGAGGACACCCGCACGACCACGTCCAGCCCGGTCGCGGTACGGACCCGGTGGTTGTCGTTGGTCAGCCCGCCGGGCAGGGGCGTGACGACACGCTCCTGCCCGGCCAGGATCGGTACCTCGTCGAGCAACCGCTCGAGGTCGGTCACGCCGTCGGGCCGCCGGAGTCGACGTCGCGCGCCGTGCCGCCGTGCGCGGTCTGCCCGTGGTGCTCGAGCGCGATCTCGTCGGCGCCGCTGACGCCCTCGGGCAGGTCGACGGTGCGCTTGGGCCCGGTGAACCACTTTTTCGCCGACAGATGCCACCCGATCCACAGGGCCAGCAGCGTGCCACCGGTCAGGATCGGCGCGTAGTTGACGAACTTCCACTCGAAGTTGTCGTTCAGCGGGTTCGCGGCCGGGGTGAACGGCAGGATGAAGTAGACCGAGACGATCGCGATCTCGGCAACCGCGAGCGGCGCCATCCACCGCCATTTGTTGCCGAGGTTCCAGGAGCCCTGGCGGAACGCGTCGCCGGCCCGCCAGCGCAGGTAGATCGGGATGGCGAAGGCGAGGTAGAGCCCGATGACCGCTACCGAGACCACGGCATAGAACGCGGTGGGCACGATGATCGGCGCCTCCTCGGTGCCGATGTTCACCTCCAGCAGGGCCGGAATGGTGATGACCGCAGCAATGACCGAGGCCACGATCACCGCGTTGGTCGGCACCTTGCGCGAGTCGAGCCGCGCCCACAACCGCGCTCCTGGCACCGCGCCATCCCGGCTGAACGCGAACAACATCCGGCTGGTCGACGTCATGCAGGCGGTGCTGCAGAAGAACTGGCCGACGCTCGCGATGACGAGCACAGTGCCGGCCCAGCCCGAGGACAGCGCCTGGGTGAAGATCACCGCGACTCCGCCACCGCCGGCGGTCACGGCATCCGCGTCCTGGACGGCGAAGAGGAAGGCGAGCAGCAGCACCCAGCCACCGATCGCGGAGTAGAAGATCGACCGCCAGATGCCCTTGGCCGCACCGTCGGCGGCGCCTTGGGTTTCTTCCGAGAGGTGCGCCGACGCGTCGTACCCGGTGATCGTGTACTGGGTGAGCAGAAAGCCGAGCGGCAGCACGTAGAGCCAGAAGCCGAGCCCGCTGGTCTCGCCGTCAGCGAGGCCGCCGCTGTTGTTGACCCGCATGGTGAACACGTCGGCGACGCTCATGTGCTTCTCGGGGAGGAAAACCAGGATCGCGATGATGATCGCCGCGCCGGCGACGTGCCACCACACCGAGATGTTGTTGAGCATGGCAAGGATCTGCCCGCCGAAGATGTTGAGCAGGGCGGTCAGCAGCAGCACCACGAGGAAGATCCAGAAGACCCGCTGCAGGCTGTAGCCCTGTGCCCAGGACTCGCTCATCGTGCTGAACGCGAGGTCGAAGAACGTGGCGGCTCCGTAGGCCACCGACGCGCAGACCGCGAGCAGGCCGACCAGGTTGAGCCATCCGGTGTAGTAGCCGGCCTTGGCGCCACCGAGCTTGCTTGCCCACCAGTAGATCCCACCCGAGGTGGGGTACGCCGACACGAGCTCGCTCATACACAGCCCGATGACCAGGATGAACGCCGAGATCAGCGGCCAGCCGATCGAGATAGCGATCGGGCCGCCGTTGTTCCACGCCTGGCCGAAGGTGGTGAAGCACCCAGCGAGGATGGAGATGATGGAAAACGAGATCGCGAAGTTCGAGAAGCCGGACCAGGTGCGGTTCAACTCCTGTTTGTAGCCGAGTTCGGCGAGTTGGCGTTCATCGTCGGAGAGGGGGACGTCAGGCATGGGGCACGCTCCAAGCTCAGGCCGGCCCGGGGCGGCCGGCGGTGGCCACGAGGGTGATGGTAAGGGCGCGGAGCCGTTATTGGTACACCTTCGAGCCATTCAAGTTGTCGCTGGCATCGCGATGTCCCGCCCGGCCGCACCCGCACCACCGCGCGAGGCCCAGTACCCGGACTGGACGCGCGCGACATCCGCACGCCTCACTAGGGTTGGGCTGCTCGCGACGCCACCCACCCGGAGGAGCGCCCGTGTTCCGCAAGATCCTCGTCGCCAACCGCGGAGAGATCGCCGTGCGTGCGTTCCGAGCCGCGACCGAGCTCGGCGCCAAGACCGTGGCGGTCTTCCCGCACGAAGACCGCAACTCCGAGCATCGGATGAAGGCCGACGAGTCCTACGAGATCGGCGAAGCGGGCCACCCGGTGCGCGCCTACCTCGACCACGAAGCGGTGGTGCGCGTCGCCGTCGAGTGCGGGGCCGACGCGATCTACCCGGGGTACGGGTTCTTGTCCGAGAACCCGCTCCTCGCCGAGGAATGCGCAGCGCATGGCATCACCTTCATCGGTCCACCGGCACCGGTGTTGCACCTGGCCGGCAACAAGGCGCGGGCGATCGCCGCGGCCCGGGACGCCGGACTGCCCACCCTGCGTTCCGCGGAGCCGACCACCGACCTCGACACCCTGGCCGCCGCCGCCGCGGAGATCGGGTTTCCGGTGTTCGTCAAGGCCGTTTCCGGCGGCGGCGGGCGAGGCATGCGGCGAGTGGAAACCGCTGCAACACTGCGCGATTCACTCGAAGCCGCGCAGCGCGAGGCCGACGCCGCGTTCGGCGACCCCACCCTCTACCTGGAACAGGCGGTGGTGCAGCCGCGGCACATCGAGGTGCAGATTCTGGCCGACCACACCGGGCGGGTCCTGCACCTGTTCGAGCGTGACTGCTCGGTCCAGCGACGGCACCAAAAGGTCGTCGAGATCGCGCCAGCGCCGAACCTCGACGTCGGCCTGCGCGACGCGATGTGCGCCGACGCGGTGCGCTTCGCCGAACATGTCGGGTACGTCAATGCCGGCACTGTCGAGTTCCTGCTCGGCGCCGACGGTCGCTACGTGTTCATCGAGATGAACCCGCGAATCCAGGTCGAACACACGGTCACCGAGGAGGTCACCGACGTCGACTTGGTGGTCGCCCAGATGCGCGTCGCCAGCGGCGACTCCCTGGCCGAACTGGGGCTGGAGCAGGGCGGCATCCAGCCGCGCGGGGTGGCCCTCCAGTGCCGCATCACCACCGAGGACCCCGCCAACGGGTTCCGGCCGGATGCCGGGCAGATCACCGTCTACCGGTCGGCCGGCGGTGGCGGGGTACGGCTCGACGGCGGCACGGTCTTCGTCGGCGCCCAGGTGAGCCCGCATTTCGACTCGATGCTGGTCAAACTGATCTGCCGGGGCAGCGACTTCGAGGTGGCGGTGCGGCGGGCCCGGCGGGCGCTCGCCGAGTTCCGGGTCCGCGGGGTGTCCACGAACATCCCATTCCTCGAGGCGGTGCTCGCCGACCCGGTGTTCCAGCGCGGCGAGGCCACCACGTCGTTCATCGACGAGCGGCCCGAGCTGCTGCGCGCGCGCACTCCGGCCGACCGGGGCACCAAACTGCTGCAGTATCTCGCCGAGGTCACCGTCAACCAGCCGCACGGCCCGGCGACCACCACGCTGCGGCCACGCGCGAAGCTGCCCGAGCTCGACCGCGACGCTCCCCTGCCTCCCGGCCAGCGCGACCTGCTGCGGCAGGTGGGGCCGGCGCAGTGGGCTCGAGCGCTGCGCGAGCGCACCGACGTACCGGTCACCGACACCACCTTCCGCGACGCACACCAGAGCCTGCTCGCCACCCGCATGCGGACCCGTGACCTGCTGCACGTCGCCGGCCACGTGGCTCGGATGACGCCCCAGCTGCTCTCCGTGGAGGCCTGGGGTGGTGCCACCTACGACGTCGCGCTGCGGTTTCTCTCCGAAGACCCCTGGGAGCGGCTCGCCCTGCTCCGCGAGGCAATGCCGAACCTGCCGCTCCAGATGCTGCTGCGCGGGCGTAACACGGTGGGCTATACGCCGTACCCCACGCGGGTCACCGACGCGTTCGTCGAGGAGGCCGCACGCACCGGGCTTGACGTGTTCCGCATCTTCGACTCGCTCAACGACGTGTCCCAGATGCGGCCGGCGGTCGAGGCCGTGCTCAGCACCGGCACGGCCGTCGCTGAAGTCGCGCTGTGCTACACCGGCAACCTGCTCGACCCGCGCGAGCGGCTGTACACCCTCGACTACTATCTCCGCCTCGCCGAACAGATCGCCGACACCGGCGCACACGTGCTCGCCATCAAGGACATGGCCGGGCTGCTGCGGGCGCCCGCAGCGACCCGACTCGTCACCGCACTTCGCGAGAACTTCGACCTCCCGGTGCACCTGCACACCCACGACACGGCCGGCGGTCAGATCGGCACCCTGCTCGCGGCCATCGACGCCGGGGTGGATGCCGTCGACGCCGCCTGCGCGACGATGGCCGGCACCACCAGCCAGCCCTCGCTGTCGGCGCTGGTCGCGGCCACCGATGGCACCGACCGGCCGACCGGGCTCGACATCGACGCGGTGTTCGCGCTCGAGCCGTACTGGGAGGCGGTGCGAGCGCTGTACCGGCCGTTCGAGTCCGGTGTGGCCTCACCGACTGGTCGGGTGTACTTCCACGAGATCCCTGGTGGGCAGCTCTCGAACCTGCGGCAGCAGGCCATCGCGCTCGGCCTCGGCGACCGCTTCGAGGAGGTCGAGGACATGTACGCGGCTGCAAACCGCATCCTCGGCAACCTGGTCAAGGTCACCCCATCGAGCAAGGTCGTCGGAGACCTCGCGCTGGCCCTGGTCGGCGTCGGCGCCGACCCGGCCGACTTCGAGGAGAACCCGACCCGATACGACATCCCCGACTCGGTGATCGGGTTCCTCCACGGTGAGCTCGGCGACCCGCCGGGTGGCTGGCCAGAGCCGTTCCGCAGCAAGGCGATCGGCGGCCGGCCGGCGCGGCCCCACGGCACCGAGCTGACTCCCGACCAGGAGACGTCGCTGCGCACCGAGCCGCGGCGCGCCCTGAACCATCTGCTCTTCCCGGGGCCGACCCGGGAGTTCGAGGAGAGCCGGGAACGCTACGGCAACCTTGCGGTGCTCGGCACCGTGGAATTCCTCCATGGGCTGCGACAGGGCCGGGAGTACGAGGTCGAGATCGAGGCCGGCAAGCGGCTACTGCTCGGCGTCAGCTCAATCGGCGAGGCCGACCGACAGGGGATGCGGGCGGTGATGTGCACCCTCAACGGGCAGTTCCGCCCCGTCCAGGTGCGGGACCGTTCAGTGCAGGCCGAGGTCAAGGCAGCCGAGAGGGCTGACCCGTCGAGGCCCGGTCACATCGCCGTCCCGTTTGCTGGGGTGGTGTCCCCGACGGTCGCGGAGGGCGACCGGGTCGAGCCCGGCACGGTCGTGGCCACCATCGAAGCGATGAAGATGGAGGCGAGCATCACCACCCCGGTCGGCGGCACCATCGAGCGGCTCGCCATCGACGGCCACCAGCAACTCGAGGGCGGCGACCTGGTGCTCGTCGTCACCCCCGACTGACTCACGGCCGGGATCTCCCAGCCGCCTCCCCCACTGAACCCGTCGCCACCACCACCGTCTCCCCCACTGAACCCCGTCGCCACCGTCTCCGGACCCGACCAGCGGCTACCAGGAGCCGCCGCTCGCGCCCCCGCCGCCGCCACCGGAGAATCCGCCACCACCGAACCCGCTGCTGCCGGACGAGCCGGGCGTCGACACGAACGTGCCGGCCGCCACGGTCGAGAAGGAGTCCATCCCGGACGCGACCTCACCGAACCCGTGGCCGGCCCCCCACGCACCCGCGTACCAGACCGGCAGGCTCACCGCGTGCCCGGCCGCGGCTGCTGCGGCTGCCACCTCGTCGAACACCCGTGCCCACCGGTCGGCGAGACCGAAGACGATGGCGTACGGCAGGAACCGGCTGAACACCTGCTGGGCTTCCTCCCAACGGATCTGGTTCGCCTCCGCCGTCGCGAGGTACCGCTCGAACCCCAGGGACTGCGCGAGCACCGCGGACCCTTCCGCCGTGCGGGCCGCCATTCGCCTCCCAAGGGCCCGGATGACGATCCCCGTCACCACTCCGCCACCGGCCAGCACCAGCGCCGGCGCCACCGGAAGCCTGGTGTCGGCGAACAGCCCGGATGCCGGACCCCACAGGAACACTCCGAGGGTGAGCGACCCGATGGCGACGACGGTGCCGAGCATCATCCAGCCCGACCGTTGCGACTCCGGGCTGCGCCGGAACCAGCCGCGCTCGACGACCTCCTCGTACATCAACCGACGCACCGCGGCAAGGGTGGGGGCGAACGAGTTCTTGAGTTGGGAGAGGGCAACGCGCTCGCCCGAGGCGAACAGCGCGTCGAGAAGCACCTGTTCGTATCCGGCGAGCGGTGGTGCCCCGGCCGGTGGCGGGGTGCGGGTCAACAGCCAGTCGTCGGCCCGGAAGGTGCCCTGGTCCTCGCGGGCGAGGCTGAGGTGCCCGCGCACCGCGAGGTCGACGATGGTGGCGGTCACGTCGACCAGGCCGGCATCCTCATCGACGATCGTGCCGACCATCCCGGGCTGCACTCCCGGTGGCGGGGTGAACTGCACCGCGACCGTGGGGGCAGGGCCGCCGACGACCACCGGCGAGGCGCCACCGAGACCGGGTGACACACCGGGCGTCAGGCCGGCATAGCGCTCGTCGCGGCCACGGCTCCAGACCAGCAAACCCATCAGGCCGGTCGCGAGCAACGGCAGGAGCACGCCGGTGCCGACGGTCAGCCAGGACAACGCCTGGCTGACCCGTGGGGACACGGTGCCACCGGTAGCTGCGGCCGGGTCGCCGTCACGCAGGTCGGGGGTGAGGTCGCCGAACGCGTCGCGCGGGTACGAGGTGACCACGGTGGCTCCTTCCTCCGCCCCGAGGTCACGGACCTCAAATGTCGAGGTGAGCCCTGCGGTCGCGGCGCACCGCTCGGTGGCGCCGCGCTCACCCACGAAACAGTCCGCAGCGGTCGCCGCTCCTGGGCCGACGACCGTGGCGCGAACCTGTCGCTGCGGGAAGCCGTTTGCCGTGTCAACGAGGTTGTAGAGCAGCTCGGCCGTGCCATCGCCGATGTCGTTGACCACCCGACCGAGCCGGTACCGCACCACATAGTCGGCCGTGCCGGTCACCGTCTCCGATGGGCTGCCGATCCGGATCCGCCGAACCGCCCCGCGATCCGAGATCGAGATATCGGTGGGCGCCCCGGACGGCGACGACACCTCGACCCCGCTCAACTCGTAGTAGCGGTACTGGGTTTGGCTGTCGCGGTAGCCAGCTCGCACCGTCACGTCGCGGAAGATCCCGTGCCGCTCCTCGCCGTCAGGAAAGCGCCACCGGATCTGCTCAGTGACGAGCACCGAACCGTCCTTCGCCACCTCGACCGTGGTGCGGAGCGAGTCGGCCTGCTCCTGTGCTGACACTGCTCGACCCCAGGACCGCAGTACCGCCGCGGATGACGCATCCTCGCGTACCTCGGATGCCGCCCTCCCCACGACCACAGACCGAGCCGACGTACCGTTCCCGGGCCTCGCGACGACATCCGCTGCCGACTGCCGCGGCGGTCCGTGCCCGGGCGACGCGAGCGCAGCGGGTGCCGCCCCGAGCAGGACCGCCGCACCGAGCACCAGAACTGCGACCGCACCCGCGACCCAACGGCGAGCGCGGACGAGGTCGGCGCTCACCGCGGCGCCGGGCCAGAGGCCGATGGCAGCATCCGGCGACGACCGGCGTCCGCGCGTCACGTCAGTCCTCGCCGCGGCGCCGGGCCGCGATGGCGCGCTCGGCCTCACGGCTGTCCTGGCGTTCCCGCAGGGCGTGTCGCTTGTCATAGGACCGCTTGCCCTTGGCCACCGCGATCTCGACCTTGGCCCGCCCGTCGGTGAAGTACAGCGCGAGCGGGACGATGGTGTGCCCGCTCTCCCGGGTGGCCTGGGCCAACTTGTCTAACTCGCGGCGGTGCAGCAGCAACTTGCGGCGGCGGCGTGGAGTGTGGTTGGTCCAGGTGCCGCTCACGTACTCGGGGATGTGTACGCCCTCGAGCCACAGCTCGCCGCCGGTGTCAAAGCCGGCCCAGCCGTCAGTGAGCGAGGCCCGGCCCATCCGCAGCGCCTTGACCTCGGTGCCCATCAGCACCAGACCTGCCTCGTAGGTGTCCTCGATCAGGTAGTCGTGACGGGCCTTGCGGTTGCTCGCGATCACCGAGCGTCGCTTGTCGGTAGCCACGCAGGCGAGGCTACCGGGCCACCCCGACCGGCTGCCGCCCGAGGTACCACCACCACGACACTGTCCGGTCGGAGGCCACCACGAGGATCACTGGGCGTCAGACCGTCAGAGCCACCGGCGTGGGTCGACGAAGTCGCCGTTCTGGAGCACCTCGAAGTGCAAGTGACACCCAGTGCTGCGCCCGGTGGAGCCTTCGTACCCGATGATCTCGCCGCGGCTGACGGTGCCGCCAGATACCCGGATCCGCGACAGGTGGCTGTACGTCGTGGCGAGGCCACTGTCACCGACCACGCCGTGGTCAATGACCACACGGTTGCCGTAGCCTCCAGCGGCACCGGCGCTGATCACCACGCCGTCGGCGGCCGCCTTGACGGGGGTGCGACACGGAGCCGCAAAGTCACGGCCGGTGTGCAGCTTGCGATAGCCGAGAATCGGATGCAGGCGCATCCCGTACTCCGAACTCACCCATCCGGCGCCCATCGGGTAGCTGAGCCAGCCGCCGTCGCTGCGTCCGCCACCGCCGCCGCCACCCCCACCGCCGCCCCCACCGCTGCTGCCGCCGTCGCTGCGACGACCGCTCCCGCCAGCACTGGCGCGGCTCTTCTTCCGTGCAGCCGCCTCGCGCTTGCGCGCCTCAGCGGCCCGTTGGGCGAGCACTTTCTTGAGCCGCACCTGTTCGGCCTCCATCCCGGCAAGCGCGCGCTTCTCGGCAGCGAGCCGGTCGTTCAAGGCCGCAGTCTGGGTGGTCTGGCTCGCCGCGAGGGCCTCCAACTCGGCCTTGGCCTTGGTTGCCGCCGCCCGAGCGCTCTCGGCGCGAGCCAGCGCCACCTCGGCGGCTTTCTTCTTCGCCGTGAAGTCAGCGCGGAGCGCGGAGAGCCGGTCCTCGAGAGCGGTGAGACTGGCCTGTTCCGTGGTTAGTCGCTGCATCGTCCGGTCCTGCACGTCCATCACGGTGTCGACCAGGGCGAGCCGGTCCGCGAACTGCTGCGGGTCGGCGCTGGAGAAAGCCAGGTCCAACTGGCCGAATCCCTGCTCCTGGTAGATCTGCGAGGCGAACTGGGCGACTCGGGTGCGGTTCGCCGCGACCGCAGCAGTAGCCGCGACGAGTTCACGCTCGCTCTTGTCCTCGTTGGCCTGGGCGACCTCGAGCTCTTGCGCAGCAACGGTGTTGGCGCGGTCGGCGGCAGTGGCCGCGGCCTGAGCCTGACCGAGGGCCGACCGGGCGAGCGGCAACCTGGCCTCGGTCTGCCGGAGCGCGCGGTAGGCGGCGGAGAGGTCAGCGCTGGTGTCGCCGACCTGGTCCGCGAGCCGATCCACTTCCGCGTCGATCCGCTTCTTCTCACGTCCGGGGTCCGGCGCCTGCGGCAGTGCCTGCGCCGAGGTCGCGATCAGCGACACCCCGCACGCGGCGGCGACGGCGAGAGCGGCAGCGCGGCGTACCGTCGCTGAGGGCACACGATCAGATCGTCCCATGATGATCATTGGTAACACGATCCAGAGTCCTTCCGCATAGTCCCTGCCGAAAATTATTGCCAACGGCGTCGGTGCCGTCCCGGCATCCGGGTCAGACCCGCAGGTAGCGCCGCAGTGTCGCCAGGCTGGTGAGCACCGCGATCCCGAGCACGCCAGCGAACATCCACGGCGCGACCACCCAGACGTCCGACACCCCGATGAACGCCTGACTGAGCGCGATCTGGATGACTCCCTCGTCGAAGACGTACCGCATCAACGCCACCAGCAGCCCGACCGCGAGGGCGACCCCGAGACCAGAGACGATCACCATCTCGGTGACGAACGGCATCCGGATCGTCCAGTTCGAGGCACCGACGAGCCGCATGATCCCGATCTCGCGACGCCGGATGAAGGCCGCCTGGCGGATCGTCGTGGCCATCAGGAGCGCGGCGCAGGTCGCCATCAGCGCTGCGAGGAGGAGAGCGAACGCGGTGATCCAGTTGATGATCGTGAAGAACCGGCTCAGCACGGACTCCTGGTCCTGGACGATTGCCACCCCCGGCGCCCCGTCGAACTGCTCCGTGATGGCGCGGAACTTCGTCGGGTCGTCGAGTTGAACCCGCAGGCTCTGCGGGATGTCGCCGACCTGGACGTTTCCGGCCACCGGACTGTTGCGGAACTGATCCTTGAAGCGGTCATACGCCTGCTGCTCGGACTCGTAGAACACTTCCTTGACCTCGGGCAGAGCCTCGAGCTGGGCTTGCAGGGTGCCGCGCTGGGCGTCGGTGACGGCGCGGTTCTCGCAGTTCGGTTGGGGGGACGTGGCGTTGCACAGGTAGATCGATACCTGGATGCGGTCGTACCAGAAACCCTTCATCGTCTCCGCCTGTCGCTGGGCGAGCAGGCCGAGTCCGAGCAGCACCATCGACACCATCGTCACGAGCACCACCGAGACCGCCATCGACACATTGCGGCGCAGGCCAGAGCCCACCTCCGCGACCAGGAAGCCCGACCGTGCCATCTCAGATCTCCCGAGTGAGGTCGGCCTCGACCGCGGCCTCCGGGCCGGGCTCACCGTCCGGGCCGGACAACGAGTACGCCGACAGCGCGTGCCGCGGTGTGTGTGCGTCCAACGGATCGGTCGGGTGATACCCGGAACCCTCCTCGTCACGGATCAACTGCCCGCTATCGAGCTGGATCACCCGGCGCCGCATGGTGTTGACGATCTCCTGGTCGTGGGTGGCCAGGACGACGGTGGTGCCGGTGCGGTTGATCCGCTCGAGCAGGTGCACGATCTCGAGGCTGATCTTCTGGTCGAGGTTTCCGGTGGGCTCATCACACAACAAGATCTGCGGCCGGTTCACCACCGCCCGAGCGATGGCCACCCGCTGCTGCTCACCGCCCGAGAGCTGATGCGGAAAGCGCCGCTCCTTGCCGGCGAGGCCGACCATGTCGAGAGTCTCCGGAACCAACTGCCGGATCACGTGTTTCGGCTTGCCGATGACCTGCAGTGCGTACGCGACGTTCTCGTGGACGGTCTTGTTCGGCAGCAGCCGGAAGTCCTGGAAGACCGCACCCATCTCGCGGCGGAGCCGCGGAACCTGCCGCATCGGCATGGTGTGCAGATCGTGCCCGGCAACCAACACGGTGCCGGTGGTCGCGGCTTCTTCGCGCAGCGCCAGGCGCAGCAACGTGGACTTGCCCGACCCCGATGGGCCCACCAGGAAGACCAACTCACCTCGCTCGATGGCGATACTGACGTCGTCGAGCGCGGCGTGGGTCGATCGGGCATAAATCTTGGTGACGTTCTCGAAACGGATCATTGGAGTGCGACGGGCCTCAACGACGGGTGGGGAACAGTGCACGTGACCGGCGGTCACGCCGGATACCGCCACAGGATAAGTCGGCGACCTGCGGATGACGGTCAGCCGGCGCAACTCGGCGGGTCACCGCGTCTGGACCGTCCACGTCACTCCCGGGTCGGCACGACCGACCCGACCAGGGTCCGCCCGCGGGTCAGGCCCTAAGCCTCGGCCCGCTCCTGCGCCTTGCGCCACCGGATGCCGGCCTCGATGAAGGCGTCGATATCACCGTCGAACACCCCGGAGGTGTTACCGACCTCGTGCTCGGTGCGCAGGTCCTTGACCATCTGGTAAGGGTGCAGCACGTAGGAGCGCATCTGGTCACCCCAACTGGCCTTGATGTCGCCGGCGAGCTCCTTGCGCTCGGCAGCCTCCTCGGCGCGCTTGAGAAGGAGCAGCCGGGACTGCATGACGCGCAGCGCAGCGGCCCGGTTCTGGATTTGGCTCTTTTCGTTCTGCATCGACACCACGGTGCCGGTGGGGAGGTGCGTCATCCGGACCGCCGAGTCCGTGGTGTTGACCGATTGGCCGCCGGGGCCGGAGGAACGGAAGACGTCGACCTTCAGTTCGTTGTCGGGGATCTCGATGGTGTCGGTGCCCTCGATGAGCGGAATGACCTCGACGGCAGCGAAACTGGTCTGGCGGCGGCCCTGGTTGTCGAACGGGCTGATCCGCACCAACCGGTGGGTGCCGCCCTCGACCGAGAGGTTGCCGTAGGCATAGGGAACGCTGACCTCGAAGGTGGCCGACTTCAGACCGGCCTCCTCGGCGTACGACGTGTCCATGACCTTCGTGGGGTAGCCATGCCGCTCCGCCCACCGCAGGTACATGCGCAGCAGCATCTCCGCGAAGTCGGCGGCATCGACACCACCCGCTCCGGAGCGGATGGTGACCACGGCCTCGCGCACGTCGTACTCCCCGGAGAGCAAGGTGCGCACCTCGAGCTCACCCACCGCGTTCGCCACAGCGGCCAACTCCCGCTCGGCCTCGGCAATGGTCTCGGCGTCGTTCTCCTCCGTGCCCATCTGGGCGAGCACCTCGAGGTCGTCGATCCGAGCGTCCATACCGGTGACCCGGTCACGCTCCGCCTTCGCGCGGGACAGGCCTGAGGTGACCTGCTGTGCCCGCTCCTGGTCGTTCCAGAGCTCAGGATCGGCGGCCTGCTGCTCGAACTCCGCGATCTGCTGGTCCAGACGAGCTAGGTCGGTCACCTCCCGCACCGATGCCATGGTGGTGCGGAGGTCTTTGATCGCGCTCAGGAAGTCGACGGCCACGAGAGTTCAGGGTACGCGAGCGGTGGATGCCGTCCGCGCACCGCGAACTGGTTCGGGCAGGGTCGGCGCCTCGACGCGAGGAGTAGTGGCGCGATCGTTGTCCCTCTCGGATGGATGGTGCACTTCCCTCGTCGGTTGGGTACTTCCCTAGTCGATGAGGCCTAGCCGGATTGGGTGCCTGCCGGTATTGTCATTCAACGGACGCCTGCGTGCCGGGCGTCCGTTTGGTTGCAAGGGCGCATCCGGCGAGCAACCACTCGCTGGGTCTGCAGACACCTTCACCTCCCACATTGAACGCCCCCGACAAGGAGCACTGTCCATGGACTGGCGCGACCGCGCTGCCTGCCTCGACGAGGATCCCGAGCTGTTCTTCCCGATCGGGAACACCGGCCCGGCGATCGCTCAGATCGAGGAGGCCAAGGCCGTCTGCCGACGGTGCGAGGTCGTCGACACGTGCATCAAGTGGGCCATCGAGTCCGGGCAGGACGCCGGCGTGTGGGGCGGCATGAGCGAAGATGAGCGCCGTGCCCTGAAGCGGCGCAACGCCCGGGCCCGCCGCGCGGGCTAACCGTCGTCGGTCTGTCCTACCGTTGCGTGCCGAGCGGGCGCAACCTTGCGACAAACTCGACTTTGGTTCCCGATGGTGACCATCCTTCCCACCGGATCCGGCCGCGCAGGTCAGTGACGAACGAGGTGACGATCCGGGTCCCCAGCCCGGCCAAGCCGGGTCGGAACCCCGCCGGGAGCCCGACCCCGTCATCCGTCACCGTCACGGTGAGTAGATCGCCATCCTCGCCCGACTCACGACGCGCCTCCACGGCCACCCGACCAGAACGGTCGACGAGCCCATGCTCGACTGCGTTCTGCACGAGTTCGGAGATCACCATCGCCAGCGGCGTGGCGTCCTCGGCACGGACCCGGCCGAAACTGCCCGACACTAACGATTCCACCCGATGCTCGCGCTGGGCCACCTCAACGACTGCCCGGATGCTGCGGATCGCGATGTCGTCGAAGCTGACCGTTTCGTCGAACGCCTGGCTGAGGACCTCGTGCACGAGGGCGATCGCGGCCACCCGGCGCACCGCTTCCTCCAGCGCTGACTGGACGCTCTCCTCGGGCATCCGGCGGGCCTGCAGCCGCAGCAGTGCGGCAACCGTCTGCAGGTTGTTCTTCACCCGATGGTGGATCTCCCGGATCGTGGCGTCCTTGGTCAGCAGCTCCTGCTCACGGCGGCGCAGTTCCGAGACGTCCCGCAGCAGCACCATCGCCCCGGTCCGGACCCCGCCATCCGTGAGCGGGATGGCCCGCAGGGTCACCGTGGCCGACGCCGTCTCGACCTCGCTCCACCACGCCGCCCGACCAAGCACCACGACAGCGAGGGATTCGTCGATGGTGTGACCACCTGCGCTCGCCAGGTCGGCGACCACGGTGGCCAGCACTTCCCCGACCACATCGCCGACGTACCCCATGCGGTGGATAGCCGAGACCGCATTCGGGCTCGCGTACCGCACCGTGCCGCCATCGTCGAGGTGAATGACGCCATCTCCGACCCGGGGAGCGCCGCGCCGGGTGCCGGTGGGGGCGGTGAAGGACGGGAACTCACCGGTCGACACCATCCGCAGGATGGCGTCGGCGAGGTCCCGGTAGGTGAGCTCGAGACGGCTCGGGGTCCGCGACACGGTGATGTCGGCGTGCCGAGTCAGCACCGCAACCACGCCGCCGCGGTGCACCACCGGCACGGCGTCCTCGCGGATCGTGCTGCCTTCCCGTTCCGTCGAGGCCGTCGGCCCGGGCGTGGTCGTGGTGCCCACACCTCGCGCCGCGGCGTCGAGCCAGTCGGCCCGAGCCCGGGACGAGTCACGGCCGACGATGTCGTCGTAATACACCATCGGGCCAGTGTTCGGCCGCACGTGGGCGACCGCTCGCCATCCATCACGTTCGCGGCGAACCCACAAGACCAGGTCGGCGAACGACAGGTCGGCGACCAGCTGCCAGTCGCCGACCAGTAGGTGCAGCCATTCGGACTCGACCGGCGTGAGATCGGTGGTGGTCCGCAGCATCTCCGCAAGGGTGCTCACGGTTGGCGAGCCTAGGTCAGGTGCTCGCGCCGCCCGACCTGACCACCGACCGCAGGGTGCGCAGCGCAACCGACAACGCCGCGATGCTGGGGGTCTCGAGGCTGCGGATCTCGGTGAGGGATGCCGACACGCGGGCCAGGGAATCGACGTTCGCCCGCTCCCAGGCGGCCCACTGCGCCTCCGGTTCTCCACCGACCCCAGCGCTCGTCGAGGCCTCGATCACCGCCAAGGTCAAGGTGTGGAGCAACGCGTAGAGGTCATCGCGGAGCGCGCCACGCGCCAAGGCATCCCAGCGGTCCTCGCGAGGTAGCCGGGTGACCTTGCCAAGCATCGACTCGATGCCGAAACGCTCGGACACCACGTAGTACAGGGGCGCGATATCACCGGGGTCACGTCCGGTGACGGCGGCGATCTCGACGATGTCCAGCAGCGAGTACTGGTCGAGCAGCGAGGCTGCCCGCATCGCCACCTCGGCCGGCACCCCGACATCGGTGAACCCTGCGGCCCGCGCGGTCAGCCGCCGACGTTCATCGCCACGCAGCAGCTGCGGGACCCGTGGCGCGAGAGTGCTGATCACGCTCTGGAACCGGGCGATCTCGTCGCTGATCTGCAAGGTCGACGGCCGGGACGCGAGGAACCACCGCACTGACCGGTCGAGCAACCGGCGAAACTCCAGGTACAGCGCGGTCTGGGCTGTGGTGGGCAGCGTGGCGTCGAGGGCCTCGACGGCGCGGACGAAATCGGCCAGCCCGAACACCTCACGGCACACCACAAAGGCCCGGGTTACCTGCTCGGCCGACGCGCCAGCCTCCTCCAGCGCGCGGAACGCAAAGGTGATGCCACCTCGGTTCACCATCGAGTTGACCACCGCATTGGTGACGATCTCGCGCCGCAACGGATGGGCGACGAGCTCGTCGGCGCACCGGTCACGGATGGCTGCCGGAAAGTACTCGGCGAGGGTGCCCGCGAACCACGGGTCGTCCGGAATGCTGCTGGTGAGGATGTCGTGCTTCAGCGCGAGCTTGGCGTAGGCCACCAGGACCGAGAACTCCGGTGACTTCAGCCCGAGCCCGGCATGCGCGCGCTGACCGAGTTCGGCATCGCTGGGCAGGAACTCGAGCGCACGGTCCAGGTCGCCACGCTCCTCGAGCCAGCGCATGAACCGCTGGTGCACCGAGAGCATCGAGTGCTCCTGAGCGCGGGCGTTACCGAGCAGCACGTTTTGCTCGTAGTTGTCGCGGAGCACATGTGCAGCCACGTCGTCGGTCATCGACACCAGGAGTGAGTTGCGGTCGGTGGTGCTCAGGGCGCCGGCGCGCACGACCTCCCCGAGCAGGATCTTGATATTCACCTCGTGATCGGAGGTGTCAACACCGGCGGAGTTGTCGATGGCGTCGGTGTTGACCCGCACCCCGCCGAAGGCGGCCTCGATGCGACCCAACTGGGTCAGCCCCAGGTTGCCGCCCTCGCCGACGACTCGCACCCGCAGTTCGCGCCCGTCGACCCGGATGCCGTCGTTCGCCCGGTCACCCACCGCGTCGTGGCCCTCACCGGATGCCTTGACGTAGGTGCCGATACCGCCGTTCCAGAGCAAATCGGCCGGCGCGAGCAGGATCGCGTGGATGAGCTCGGCGGGAGGCACACTCGACACGCCCTCGGGGATGCCGAGCGCACCTCGCATCTGCGGGGTCACCGGAATCGACTTCTGCGAACGGGCGAAGACGCCGCCGCCCTTCGAGATTAGCGACCGGTCATAGTCGTCCCAGGATGACCGCGGCAGCGCGAAGAGTCGTTGGCGCTCGGCGAACGAGGATGCGGCATCCGGGTCCGGGTCGACAAACACATGCCGGTGGTCGAAGGCGGCCACCAGGCGGATGTGCGGTGAAAGCAGCATCCCGTTGCCGAACACATCGCCGCTCATGTCGCCGATGCCGACCACGGTGAACTCCTCGTGCTGGGTGTCCACGCCCAGCTCGCGGAAGTGCCGCTTGACTGACTCCCACGCACCGCGCGCGGTGATGCCCATGGCCTTGTGGTCGTAGCCGGCCGACCCGCCGGACGCGAACGCGTCGTCGAGCCAAAAGTCGTACGCCCGGGCCACCTCGTTGGCGATGTCGGAGAACGTTGCCGTGCCCTTGTC
>JBOFLG010000118.1:0-1990 GCA_051657745.1 Dermatophilaceae bacterium
GTTCCGGCTCGCCGCGGCAGTCAGCGGCGAACCCGGTTCCAGCGCAACCGGTTCCGGCGCAACCAGTTCCGGCGCAACTAGTTCCGGCGGACACGGTTGTGGCGCACATGAT
Organism: Dermatophilaceae bacterium; assembly: GCA_051657745.1. Taxonomy (GTDB): domain Bacteria; phylum Actinomycetota; class Actinomycetes; order Actinomycetales; family Dermatophilaceae; genus JBOFLG01. Next base: position 113 of record JBOFLG010000118.1, read on the forward strand.
GGCCTGCGGCACAGACGCGAGAGCAGCCAGATGAGCAACAGCCCGGTGCCCGACTCGCACCGCCCGGTGGATGACGCCACGGTGTCCGCCGTGACGGCGGCCTGCCCCGGCCTGCTGGTCCACGAGGTGCTGCATCGCGGCAGTAAGGCGCTGCTGCTTGCCGCGACCGTGCACGGGCGTGCCGTCGTGGCCAAGCTGCTGACCCTGGACGACAACTTCTGGCGGGCCGCCTTCGCCCGTGAGGTTCGTGCCTATACCGCGTTCGCCACCGGGCCGCCGCCGGTCGCGGTGCCGGCCATGCGCGCCGCTGACGTCACCCGCGGCGTGCTGGTCATCGACCGGGTGGGCGGAACCACCGCCGCCGAGGGCCGCTACCCCGCCACCGCGGTGTCGTCCGCGACGGTGGATGACGTCCTCGGGTCGATTACGGCACTGCGCGCGTGGCAGCCACCCAGCGAGTTGCGGGGGCATGTCGTCGACTACCGGTCCCGGTTCCAGCGCTACCAGGCCGGCGGCCAGTTCGACGCCGCGGATGTCGCCGCCCTCCTGGCGCTGGTGGAGCGTACCAACGGCAGAACGGAGTTCGCCCACGGCGACCTGCTGCCCGCCAACGTCTGCCGAACCGCGGGCGACACTGCTGGTGCGCGTCCGGTGCTGATCGACTGGGAGTTCTCCGGCCTCTACCTGCCCGGGTTCGACCTCGCCCTGCAGTGGGTGCTGCTCGGCCGCACCCCGGGCCTGCGCGAGCGCGTCGAGCACCTGGTTCACCTCGACCCGGCCGTGGCGGCGGGCTTCTGGGTCAACGTTGCCTGCATCCTGACCCGAGAGGTGCGCATCCACCGGGAGCCGCCCGCCATCCCCGAGCGAGCCGAGCGGCTGGCCGACCTCGACACACTGTGGGCACACACCCGCGCACGGATCAACGACCTCGCTCGGCGGCCTGGGTAGTCAAGCAGGTAGCCCTGGGTCACGGAGACTCGCCCGAAGGTGACCCGTCACAGCATCCGCGCCAGAGCGCCCGGGCCTACGGGCCTACGGGCCTACGGGCCTACGGGCCTACGGGCCTACGGGCCTACGGGCCTACGATTAACGCTGATCCACCTCGCGGACCAGCCCGACCCCCGGGCGCGCGGCAAGCGCACGGTGGTCGGCTCGCACTGATACTGGTGACACCACGACATCCGCATCCTGGTCGGCATCCTGATGGTGTCCATCCGGCAGCGATCCCACGCCTGAGCAACGAAGGAGCGGAGCACCATGTCGGCACCCAGCCACCCGACGCCCGGCGCTGAACCGGGCCGGTCGCGGACGCACCGAATCCGGGTGCGCGTGATCGCCGGTGTCCTGGTCTTGCTCGTCGTCGCCGCAGTCATCGGCATCCAGGCCGTGCGCCGTACCGCGATGGAGCAAGACGTGGTGATGGCGCGCGACACCTCAGCAGTGCGCCATGTCACGACTCCGGTCGTCTACGACGACTCGCCACCGACCCGCGGGGACCACCATGCCGTGTGGTGGAACTGCGGGCGGTACGACCGGCCGATCCCCGCCGAGCATGTCGTGCACTCGCTCGAACACGGCGCGGTGTGGTTGACCTACCGACCCGACGTGGCCACGACGACTGTGGACGCGCTGGAGCGCCTCGCCGCTCGCTCACATCTGGTGCTGTCGCCGTTTCCGGGCCAGCGATGGCCGGTGGTCGCCACGGCCTGGGGGGTTCAGTTGCGACAAGAAGAGTTCGACGAGAAGGCTGTTCAGCGGTTCATCGTCGCGCACCGAATGAGCGAGCGCGCACCGGAACCGGGAGCCGCGTGCAGTGGGGGAACCGAGACCGACCTGGTCGAGCGGCCGTAGGCCGCGGCGCGCACGTCGCCTCCGGGG
>JBOFLG010000119.1:0-25196 GCA_051657745.1 Dermatophilaceae bacterium
GACCCATTCATAGCCGACCATGGCATCTGCAGTCGGAGCGTTGACGATGGCCCAGGCGTCGTCCGACATCGGCTGAGTCTCGCCGTGCCGAGCGCCCCACAACCCGACGAAGAAGCCGGACTCCGTGTGGTGGTCGACCAGCTCTCGAAAGACGCCAGTCCACGCACCGTACATGTAGTCATCGAGGATGACGCCGACCTGCTCGGCCTCGGAGAGCGTGCCGACCGTGTCGATTCCCGCACGTTCCGCGGCACGCCCGATCGCGACGCGATCGAGCAGGTCTGGCGCGACGAGCGAAGACCACGAAAGACCTCTCCACTCGTCATGCCATCAACAGTCGGTCAACGCGGTCCTCGAGACGATCGCCGCCGGCCTCGGTGACGAGTACGCGGCAACCGGTTCAGCCGCCGGCGCACTCAGGCGCTGCCTCAAGGGCGACGGTGTGCTGACCGTCGGTGCCGGACAGGCTCGGGTGGTCGTCGAGATGCACGACTCGACCGGCGCCCGGGTGTGGAACGAGTACCTCGACGTCGCAGAGCGCAACCGTGAGGCCGCTGCGTCCATCGGCATCGTCCGAACCCCGCGGCAGAACAAGGGTCAGACCGCCCGGGTGCTGGGCCCACGTCGCGTCATCGTCGCGTTCGACCCCGCGACCGACGACCCCACCCTCCTGCGCACCGTCGTCCAGCTGGTTCGCACGTCCGCGATCGTCGCATCGGCACGGCGGGACATCGAGGAGGCTGGCGACTGCCGAGGAGAACATCCACGCCGCGCTCGCCCTCCTCGACGAGATCACCGTGATCCGCAAGGCATCCAATTCGGTACGCAAGAGCGCGGACGATACCGACACGGCGTGCAACTCCGTACAGACGGGAATCACGCGCCATCTCGGAGTCGCACTCGATGCGATGGCGGGAGTCGCACCGGAGGCCGCCGACCTCGCCACCGATACGGCTAACGAGGGCGGGGCGTCGCCCGGTGCTGCCTGACATTAATCAGACTGAACCCAGCGGAGCGCGGGCAACTACCGACCGATTGGTGACGACCCCTCAGGGCCGCACCCACCGGACCACGAGAGGCCGTGCACGATCGTCCTATTGGGCGATAGTGCACGGTGTCGACGGTGCGAAGCCGCGAGATACATCGGGCCGGTTCAGAAGCCGAGGCGCTGCAGTTGGCGCGGGTCGCGCTGCCAGTCCTTGGCCACCTTGACGTGCAGGTCCAGGTGCACCCGCTGGCCGAGCAGCGCCTCGATCCCGCGCCGCGCGGTGGTGCCGACCTCCCGCAACCGCGACCCGCCCCGACCGATGATGATCGCCTTCTGGCTGTCCCGTTCGACGAACACGTTCACCCGCACGTCGAGGAGCGGATCGTCATCCGGGCGCCCTTCGCGCGGCAGCATCTCGTCGACGACCACCGCCAAACTGTGCGGCAACTCGTCGCGCACCCCGTCCAGCGCCGCCTCACGCACCAACTCGGCCACCATCACCGCCGCCGGCTCGTCGGTGAGCTCACCGTCGGGGTAGAGCGGCGCGGGCGAGGCCGGGAGGTACCCGGACAGCACCCGCGCGACATCATCGACTTGGTCACCGGCGACCGCCGAACACGGGACGATGGCAGCCCAGTCGCCCAGCCGGTCGATGGCCATCAGATGCGCGGCCAGCCGCCCTCGGTCGACGGCGTCGCTCTTGGTCGCCACTGCGACCACCGGGGTGCCCCGCCCGCCCATCAGCTCGATGAGCTCGGCGGCAATGAACTGGTCCCCCGGGCCGACCCGCTGGTCCGCAGGGAGGCAGAACCCGATGACATCCACCTCGAGCAGGGTGGCCCGCACCAGGTCGTTGAGCCGCGCCCCCAGCAGCGTGCGCGGCTTATGCAGGCCGGGGGTGTCGACGAGGATCAACTGGCTCGCGTCGGTGGTGACGATGCCGCGGATGGTGTGCCGGGTGGTCTGGGGCTTGCTGGAGGTGATCGCCACTTTGGCCCCGACCAGGGCATTGGTGAGTGTCGACTTGCCCGCATTGGGCCGACCGACCAGACAGGCGAACCCGGCGCGGAAGTCGCTCGGCGGCATCCGCGCGTCGCCCGACATCCGCGGGTCGCTCGGCATCCGGATATCACCGGGCACCCGCGTATCGCCTTTTCCCCGTGGGTTTTTCGTCATCCGGTGCGCTCCTCGGTGGCCTCGGCGGGAACGGCAGGCTCGACCCGCTCGACGAGCACGGTCGCGACGCGGTGCCGCCGGCCCGACATCCGCTCGGCGGTCAGGTGCAGCCCGGCCACCACGGCGGTGGACCCGAGGATCGGCACCCGCCCACTCACCTTGCCGATCAACCCGCCGACGGTGTCGACCTCGTCGTCGTCGAGGTCGACCTCGAAGAACTCGGCCAGGTCATCGACGTGCATCGTGGCCAGCACTCGCACCCGCCCGTCGCCCAGCGACTCGACCTCGGGGGTCTCACGGTCGTACTCGTCGGCGATCTCACCGACGATCTCCTCGAGGATGTCCTCGATGGTGACCAGGCCGGCCGTGCCGCCGTACTCGTCGACGACCACCGCGAAGTGGGTCTGGTCGCGCTGCATCTCGCGGAGCAGGTCGTCGACCGGCTTACTCTCGGGCACGAACGGCATCGGCCGCATCAGCTCGGTGACCGCAGACTCGCGCGCCGAGGGGTCCGCGTTCAGCCGGCGCACGACATCCTTGAGGTAGAGCAGGCCCACGACATCGTCAACGTCGCTGCCGACCACCGGGATTCGCGAGAACCCGGAACGGATGAAGAGGTTCATCGCCTGCCGGCACCGCCGGTCGTCGGGCACGGTCACCATGTCGGTGCGGGGCACCATCACCTCGCGGGCGACCGTGTCGCCGAGGTCGAAGACGGAGTGGATCATCTCCCGCTCGCCAGCCTCGATGAGCCGGTTCTCGCGGGCCATGTCGACCAGGTCGCGCAGTTCGGACTCGCTCTCGAACGGCCCGTCCCGGTAGCCCTTGCCGGGGGTAACCGCGTTGGTGATCACGATCAGCAGCCGCGCGAACGGGCCGAGCAGGCGGCGCAGCCACAGCGCCAGCGGAGCAGCGGCCAACGCCACCGTGGTGCTGTGCTGGCGCCCCAACGTGCCAGGTGACACCCCGACAATGGCGAACGACACCAGTGCCATCACCCCGACCGCCACCACAGAGGGCTGCCAGGAGCCCTCGACCTCGTCGACCACGGCGAGGGTGACCACGACCGCGACGGTGGACTCGGCCACCACCCTCAGGAACGAGAGCACCGAGAGATAGGCGGCGGTGTCCCCGACCACCCGTACCAGGGCGTGCGCGCCGGCCCGGCCCTCGGTGAGGAACTCCTCGGCGCGCACCCGCGACATCCGCTGAAATGCCGCCTCCGCGGTGGCGATGAGGAACGCGACCGCGGTGGCAGTCAGGGCGGTGGCGACGAGCAGGGTCATCGACGGGTTCCGAACGCACTCACGGGCTCGGCCGCCCCCGAGTGGCGAGGAAGGTGAGCAGCAACTGGCGCTGTAGCTCGAACATCTCCTTCTCCTCCTCGGGGGTCGCGTGGTCGTAGCCCAGCAGGTGCAGGATGCCGTGGGTGGTGAGCAGCAATAGCTCTTCCTCGGTGGCGTGGCCGGCGGTGCGGGCCTGCCGCGCGGCCACCGCCGGGCACAGCACGATGTCGCCGAGCACACCCTCCTCGGGCGCGGTGTCGTCCCGGCCAGGCCGCAGCTCATCCATCGGGAACGACATCACGTCGGTCGGGCCGGGCAGGTTCATCCACCGCACGTGCAACGTCTCCATCGCGGCCTCCTCGACCAGCCGCAGGCAGAGGTCGGCGCGGGGGTGCACCCGCATCTGCTCGAGGACGTACCGGGCACAGGAGACGAGCTCGAACTCGTCGAGTTCGTGGTCGGTCTCGTTGAGCACATCGATGCTCACGACGGCGGCCGCGGTGGGGTCGAGCGGCGGTGGGATGACGGATGCTCGCTCTTGCCGACCTGCCGCTCGTCCCACCGCCCGTAGGCATCGACGATGGCCCCGACCAGGCGGTGCCGCACAACGTCGGATGCAGTGAGCTCGGCGAAGTGCACGTCGTCCAGGTCGGTGAGGATGTCACGCACCACCCGCAGCCCGCTCTGGGTGCCCCCAGGGAGGTCGACCTGGGTGATGTCGCCGGTGACGACCATCTTCGAGCCGAACCCGAGCCGGGTGAGGAACATTTTCATCTGCTCCGGCGAGGTGTTCTGCGCCTCGTCGAGAATGATGAACGCATCATTCAGGCTCCGGCCCCGCATGAACGCCAGCGGGGCAACCTCGATGGTTCCAGCCGCCATCAGCCGCGGGATGGAGTCAGGATCGACCATGTCGTGCAACGCGTCGTAGAGCGGCCGCAGGTAGGGGTCGATCTTGTCGTTGAGGGTGCCCGGGAGGAACCCCAGGCGCTCACCGGCCTCGACCGCGGGCCGGGTGAGGATGATGCGGTTGATCTGCTTGGCCTGCAGCGCGGCCACCGCCTTGGCCATGGCGAGGTAGGTCTTGCCGGTGCCGGCCGGGCCGATACCGAACACGATCGTGCTGCCGTCGATGGCATCGACGTACCGCTTCTGCCCGAGGGTCTTCGGGCGGATCGTGCGGCCGCGGCTGCTGACGATGTTCATGGTCAGCACGTCGGCCGGCCGCTCGACGGTCTGCTGGCGGAGCATCTGGATGGACCGCTCGACCGCGTCCCGGTTGAGCGGCTGCCCGGCGTCGATGACGTCCAGCAACTCGTCGATGAGCCGCTCCACCAGGGCCACCTCGGCGCTGGGGCCGGCAATGTGGAATTCGTTGCCGCGCACGTGAATGGTGACCCGCGGGAACTGCCGTTCCATGGTCCGCAACAGCTCGTCGCGAGGCCCGAGGAGGGTGACCATCGCGACCTCAGCCGGGATCGTCACCGTGTGCTGGGGTACGTGGGGGTGTGCGGACACCGCAGATTCGCCCTCGGCGGACCCGCGATGGTCGGTAGGGGCGTCACTCATCGTGCACCAAGTGTACGGAGCGAGGCCGGGGCCCGGCATCCGCGGTGCGCTGCCGCCGGCTTCCCCTCGTGCGCTGGGCCCAACAGCGGGTTCGCGCGCCCAGGAGGTGCGGCCCACCGAGTGCGGGACTCGGGCCCGTCATCCGGGCGGCCAGTCGAGTTCGCGGCCGCCGAGCACATGCAGGTGGGCATGGAACACGCTTTGCTGGGCGGCGGCCCCGGTGTTGGCGACCAGCCGGTAGCCGAGCAGACCCGCTGCATCGGCGACGGAGGCCGCCACGCCGACCGCGTCGGCGAGTTCGGCGGCCGAGGCCGCCGCCAGGGCGGCGAGGGTGGGTACGTGCCGGCGCGGGATGACGAGCACATGGGTCGGTGCCTGCGGGTCGATGTCGCGGAACGCGAGTGAGTGCTCGGTGTCGGCGACGATGTCAGCCGGGACTTCCCCCGACACGATCCGGCAGAACAGGCACGCGGCGTGGTCGGTCTCGCTCATCCCGCGACGCTACCGCTCGCGCGCCCGGCAGCCGAGACGTGCCTGGATCAGGAGAGGCGCCGACAGGTGGCACACACCTCGGAAAGGTCCACTTGAGCAGGTCCGCGGCTTCGGTATGACCATGCGGCCGGCTCGGTCGAAGGGCACCCGCATCCGCCCACGATGTCACGAATCGAGAGCGTGTCTGCACGTCATCGCGGTCAGCGCCAGCGGGATGCCGCGCTGAGCACCGCGAGCGCCGCCGGGCCGGCGCTGGAGGACCGCAGCACCGTGCCACCGAGCCGCACGATGCGAGCCCCGGCATCCGCCAGCTCGCCCACCTCCTCGGGTGCGATGCCGCCCTCGGGGCCGACGACAACGAGCACGTCACCGTCATCCGGGAGAGCGAGCCCGGCGATCGGGTCGGTGGCCTCCTCGTGCAACACCAGCGCCAGGGATGACGCGCGCACGCGGGTCACGACATCGGCCGTGGTCGCCGTGGCACCGAGCACCGGCTGCCGGGCGCGTCGCGACTGGATGGTGGCCGCACTGAGCACCGTGTCCCACTTACGTCTGGCCTTCGCCCCGCGCTCCCCGCGCCACCGGACCACCGACCGCGCGGCCTGCCACGGCACCACCTCATCGACCCCGCACTCGGTGGCCGCCTCGATGGCCTGCTCGTCGCGGCCGTGCTTGGCAAGAGCCTGGACGAGCACGAACCGTGGACGCGCCTCCGGTTCGGTGCCGACCGCATCGACCTGCACCTCGAGCGCCCCAGCCCCCACGGCCACCACCACACCGGTGACGCCTGCACCGGCCCCGTCCACCAGCACCAGGTGCTCGCCGACTCGCAGCCGCCGCACCGTGACCGCGTGCCGCCCCACCGCACCGTCGACCACGACCACACCGCCCACCGCACACCCCGCGAGCGTCGCGGGGTCGACGAGAAAGTGCGGCAGCGTCATCCGGGCGCGGCAGGTCAGCGCGTCTTGAAGGCGTCGCGGAGCTTGCCGAAGATCGATCCGTCAGCCGGCGCGGTGACCCGGCCCTGCGGACGCTCCTCGCCCCGCACCACGGCGAGACGGCGGAGCAGCTCTTCCTGCTCGGCGTCAAGCCGGGTCGGGGTGCCCACCATGAGGTGCACGATCAGATCGCCACGGCCGGTGCCGCGTAGGTGGGTGACGCCGAGACCGCGCAGCGCGACCGAGTCCCCGGACTGGGCACCGGGAAGGACGTCGATCTCACGAGGCCCGTCGAGGGTCTCGAACGGCAACGTCGCCCCCAGCGCCGCCGCCGTCATCGGCACCTCGACCGTGGCGTGCAGGTCGTTGCCGCGGCGCTGGAACGCCGGATGCCGCCGCACCTCGACCTCGACGTACAGGTCACCCGCCGGGCCGGCGCCATGGCCGACCTCACCCTCACCGGACAACTGGATGCGGGTGCCGGTGTCGACCCCGGCGGGGACCTTGAGGGTCAAGGTCCGACGAGTGCGCACCCGACCGTCCCCGGAGCACTCGAAGCACGGGTCGGTGATGACCTGACCGAAGCCCTGGCAGGTCACGCACGGCCTGGTGGTCATGACCTGACCGAGGAAACTGCGTTGGACCTGCTGAATCTCGCCGCGCCCGGCACAGACGTCGCAGGTGCGCATCGAACTGCCCGGCTGCATCCCCTCGCCCCGGCAGGTGCCGCACGCGACCGCAGTGTCGAGGGTCAGTTCCTTGGTGCCGCCAAACACCGCATCGGCGAGCTCGAGCTCGAGCCGCACCAGGGCGTCCTGGCCGCGAGCGCGCCGCGACCGCGGGCCGCGCTGCCCACCGGCGGCGCCACCGCCGAAGAACGCGTCCATCACGTCGCTGAAGGAGAAGCCCTGCCCGTAGGCCGACGCCCCGCCGGCGTACGGGTCCGCGCCGGTGTCGTACTGCCGCCGCTTCTCGGCGTCCGAGAGCACGTCGTAGGCCTGGGACACCTTCTTGAACTGCTCTTCTGCCTCCGGACCCGGATTGACATCAGGGTGCAGCCGACGGGCGGCCCGCCGGTAGGCGCGCTTGATGTCCTCGGCGCTGGCGTCGCGGGCAACGTCGAGGTCGCCGTAGTAGTCGTTCACGAGTGGGTGGTCCTCCGGGACGGGGTCGGTGGTCGAGTGGTCATCCGGCTCACTCGCCGAGAATGCGGGACACGTAGGTGGCGACGGCGCGCACCGCAGCCATGGTCGTGGGGTAATCCATCCGGGTCGGGCCGACCACGCCCAGCCCGGCCACCAGGTCGGTGCCGGGGCCGTAGCCGGAGGTCACCATCGACGTGGATTTGAGATCGTCGTACGGGTTCTCGGAGCCGATCCGCACGGCCACGGCACCGCCGTCCTCGGCGACGCTGCCGAGCAGTTTGAGCAGCACGACGTGCTCCTCGAGCGCGTCGAGCACCGGGCCCACGCTCGCGGTGAAGTCGGCCCCGGCGCGGGTGAGGTTGGCCGCGCCGGCGATGACGACGCGCTCCTCGCACTCCTCGACGAGGCAGTCATCGAGGGCGTCGCCAACCGCCCGGGCGAGCTCACGAACCCCGGACTCGACCCGGCTCGGGATCGAATGCAGTTGCACCGCAGCGTCGGCGAGCACCCGACCGGCGATCGCTCCGTTCACCTCAGTTCGCACTGCGGCCAGGGCCTGTTCGCCGTCGTCGGCGAGCAGGTCCCGACCGGCATCGACGACGCGCTGCTCCACCCGCCCGGTCGTGGTGATGAGCACCACCAGAAGGCGGCTGCCGCCGATCGGGACCAACTCGACGTGCCGCACCGCCGACCGCGACAGCGAGGGGTACTGCACGACAGCGACCTGCCGGGTCAGCGAGGCAAGCAGACGCACGGTGCGGTTAACGACGTCGTCCAGGTCGACCGCGCCCTGGAGGAACTGGGCGATGGCGCGCTGCTCGGCCGTGCTCATCGGCTTGATCTGCGAGAGCCGGTCGACGAACACCCGGTACCCGGCGTCGGTCGGAATACGCCCGGCGCTGGTGTGCGGCGCGGCGATCAGTCCGTCGTCCTCGAGCGCGGCCATGTCGTTGCGCACAGTAGCCGCGGAGACGCCGAGGTGATGACGCTCGAGCAGGGCCTTGCTGCCGACCGGCTCCGAGGTGTGCACGTAGTCCTGGACGATGGCCCGCAGTACCCGCAGTCGGCGGTCCTCACTCACCTGGCCACCTCCCTACCGGCACCTTGGCACTCTGGACAAACGAGTGCCAATTCTACGACACCCGCAGACCGGCGCCGGGCAGGCACCGTCGTGCGGGCTAGCCTTCCCGCCGTGGCGGATCGGTACGGACCAGACGTTCTCGGCGCCGGTCGGCGCGCTCCAGCCGGACCACGATCGACCGCGTACCCGGCCGAGCCCGGCACCGTGGTCGAGGAGGTCGAGACCGGCTGGTGCGGCGCCGTCGTTCGCGTCGAGAAGGCCGGCGGGGTGCAGGTGGTGCACCTGGAAGACCGGCACGGCCGGACCCGCGGCTTCCCACTCGGGCCCGGGTTTCTCATCGACGGGCAGCCGGTGACCCTCACCAGGCCCCAGGTGGCCGATGCCGCCCGACTCGCCGCCGCGCGGGCGGCATCCGCTCGCACCGCCAGCGGGTCGGTGGCGGCGCCCAGCCAGCGGGCGAGCGTGGCCCGCGGGTCGCGGATCTTCGTCGAAGGGCGCCACGACGCCGAACTGGTCGAGAAGGTCTGGGGCGCCGACCTGCGCATCGAGGGCGTCGTGGTCGAGATGCTCGACGGCGTCGACGACCTCGGCGCGGCAGTCCGGGCGTTCGCCCCCGGCCCGGGCCGACGGATGGGAGTGCTCGTCGACCACCTGCTACCCGGCACCAAGGAGTGGCGTGCGGTCGAGGAGGCGCGCAGCATCCGGCAGTTCGCGTCGCACCTGCTCGTGGTCGGGCACCCGTATGTCGACGTGTGGCAGTCGGTGAAGCCGGAGCGGCTGGGGATGACGACCTGGCCGGTGGTGCCGAAGGGCACCTCGTGGAAGGTCGGCATCGCGGCCCACCTCGGCTGGCCGCACGCCAGCCAGGCGGACCTCGCGCGGGCCTGGCGGCGGGTGCTCGGCGCGGTGTCGTCGTGGACCGACCTCGAGCCCGAGCTGCTCGGCCGGGTCGAGGAACTGGTCGACTTCGTCACCGCTGCAGAGTCCGGGTCGGCCCTGACCCGACCCTGACCCGGCCCCCGAGCGCACCCGCGGGGGCGAGACATCGCACCGCAGCGGGGTGTTGGATGGGTGACGACGACCCCTCAGGAGGAGATCGATGAGCGACACCACCCCCGGGACCGACCCGGTGAGCAGCGACCCCACGGCCCCACCACCACCGCCTGCCGACCCAGTTGCGCCATCGGCGGACCACCCCGCGCCGGAGTCATCGTTGCCCGCTGCGGCGCCGGAGCACGACTCGGCTCCGGCCGCAGACGCGGTGGCCCCGTACCCGCTGCCGGACGGGTCGTCGGCACCAGCACCGCCCTACCTACAACCCGCACCGGCGTACCCACCGCCCGCGCAGGCATACCCACCACCGGCACCGGCGTACCCACCACCCGCGCAGGCATACCCACCACCCGCGCCGGCGTACCCACCACCGGCACAGGCGTACCCGGCGACCGCAGCGCCGCTGGACCCGACCCAGGAGCGGCAGTGGGGAATGCTCGCCCACATCATCGGCGGGGTGGGCTTCGCCACGACCGCCGTCGGCGGCTTCATCGGCACCCTGGTGGTGTACCTCATCTACAAAGACCGTGGGCCGTTCGTGCGAGCACACGCGGCGAACTCGCTGAACGTGCAGATCACCACGTTCATCGGGTTGGTGGTCGGCGTCATCACCGCGTTCTTCATCATCGGCTTCTTCATCCTGCTCGCGGTGGCCGTCTGGACCGTGGTCGTGCACATCATCGGCGCCATCAAGGCCAATAACGGCGAGTGGTACGACCCGCCGCTGGCCATCACCTTCGTCAGGTAGCCCGATCCTGCCTGGTGCGCCGGCTGCTGGTCACGAACCGAGCAGCCGGTGCACCACGGAATCGGCGAGCAGCCGGCCGCGCAGGGTGAGCACCACGCGCCGGTCGCGCACGGCATCCACCCCCTCGGCCAGCCCCTCGGCGACCAGGCCGGCCACGGCGGCACGCCCGGCGGGGTCGAGCACATCCAGCGGAAGGCCGTCCCGCAGCCGCACCCCCAGCAGCACCTGCTCGTCGCGCCGCTGGTCGGCGGTAAGCAGCTCGCGACCGGCCGCCGGTGAGGTGCCCGCCGCCAGCCGGGCGGCGTACGGCCGCGGGTGGGTGACGTTCCACCAACGGATGCCGCCGACGTGGCTGTGCGCGCCCGGGCCTACGCCCCACCAGGCGTCGCCGCGCCAGTAGCCCTCGTTGTGGTGGCAGCGTGCGTCATCCGAGCGCGACCAGCTGGCCACCTCGTACCAGCGGTACCCGGCAGCGCTGAGCACCTGCTCGGCGAGCTCGTACTTGTCGGCAGCATCGTCGGGGTCGGGTTCGGGCAACTCACCGCGGCGTACCTGCGCCGCCATCCGGGTGCCTGGCTCGATCACGAGTGCGTACGCCGAGACGTGGTCAGGCTCGAGCGCCACCGCGGCGTCCAGGCTGGCGCGCCAGTCGACGAGCGACTCCCCCGGCGCTCCGTAGATGAGGTCGACGCTGGTGGCCAGTCCGGATGCCCGAGCCGCCGCGGCCGCTGCCGCCACATTCGCCGGGTCGTGGGTGCGGTCCAGAACGCGCAGGACGTGCGGCACCGCCGACTGCATCCCGATGCTGACCCGAGTGACACCGCCCGCGGCCAACTCCTCGAGGCCCGGGGCGGTCACCGAGTCCGGGTTCGCCTCGGTGGTGACCTCAGCGCCGGCGGCCAGCCCGAATCGTTCGCGGATGCCGTGCAGCACCCGCACCAGGTCGGCCGCGGGGAGCACCGTCGGCGTGCCACCGCCGAGGAACACCGTGGCGGCCGGACCGGCGCGCTCGCCGAGCACCGTTGCCGCGAGGTCGAGTTCGCGCAGCGCGGTGTCGGCGAAGTCGGTGGTCGCGGCGCCCGGCCCGAGCTCGGGGAGGGTGTAGGTGTTGTAGTCGCAGTAGCCGCAGTGCACCGCGCAGTACGGCACGTGCACGTAGACACCGAACCGAGTGCCCGGGTCGTCGAGCGAGGCCAGCGCGTGCTCGGGTAGTTCGCCGCTCGCGGGCGCGGGCTCGCCGTCAGGAAGTCGGGGCACGACCCAATCGTTTCACTCGCGGCGGTGAGCACGACCGGTGACCGGCCCAACTTTCCCGCCCGCACCCGAAACCTTCAACTACACCTGGCTTCCGTTGTGTGTCGAACATGAAGCTGCGGGTGTCTAGCTGGCCAGCGGCCCGGCCTGCCGGCGAACGGGCACCAGGCGCGCCCGGTGAACAGCAGGGTCGCAGGCGTCCTCAGCGAACCGGCCGGTAGCAGGCGTCCTCAGCGAACCGGCCGGTCGCTGACGTAGATGGTGATGGTGCCGTCCACAACCACCGTGCCGTCAGCGCGTACGGCCCGCACCCGCACCGGGACGTCGCCGGCGCCGTCAACCTCCCAGTCGGGCTCGTCGGTATCGGCGGTGCAGGTGAGATCGGTGGTCGACTTCGCGAGGTAGGCGACCGTCATCCCCTTCGGGATCCACCGCTGATGCGGCGGCGTGGTGGCCTCGGCGAGCAGACCCATCGCGGCCTCGAGCCCGTTGCACACCGCGATGGCGTGCACGGTGCCGAGGTGGTTCTGCACCGCCTTCCGGGTGCGGATGACGAGCGCGGCGTGGTGCGGGCGCACCTCACGGACCTGAGGGCGCACCGTGCGGAAATACGGTGCCTTCCTGGCGTACGCGACAGAGAACATCCACCTGCCGAACGGTTTCGCAGTCATCGAGCGGTACCGGGCGTAGGTGTCGGACACGGCCGCGATGCTAGCCGGGCCAGCCCCGGTCCGGGGCGCAGCGCGGCGATCCCGGCACCCGGTTAGCGTGGGCCCATGCCGACTCCGCTGTCGCCGCCGCCGCGTCCCGGGCAGCCGGGGTTCGACCGAGCCGAACGCCACCAGCCACCCCGGTCTGCGACGGTCTCCTCGAGGCCACTTCCCGGGCGGCCGGGGTTCGTGCGCCCTGAACCCGGCGACCGGCCCCGGATGCCGCGCCGCGCGGTCCGCGTCCTGGTGCTCGACGACCGCGACCGGGTGCTGCTTTTCCTCGACTCCGACCACGGGCTCACCCCGCCCGCGCACTTCTGGGACACCCCGGGCGGTGGCGTCGACCCCGGCGAGTCCGACCTGGACGCGGTGCGCCGCGAGCTCGCCGAGGAGACCGGGCGGCACGTGCGAGCCGCCGAGGTGGCCGGGCCCCTGCTCCACCGGACCGTCGTGCACGGCTACAGCGACAAGGTTGTCGACCAGACGGAGGTCTTCTTCGCGGTCCGGGGCCCGACCTTCGAGGTGGATGCCGCCGGCTACACCGAGGAGGAGCGGCTGTGCATCGTGCAGACCCGCTGGTGGACCCGCGAAGAGCTCTCCGCGACAACCGAACCCGTGTGGCCGGCCGACATCCCGTGGCTCCTCGACCTGCTCGCGGAGCCGGGGCGCTGGCAGCACGGGCCGGTCGCCGGGAGCCCGGTCGAAGAGTCCACGGTGCCCGCCTGAACCCGGTCGCCGGGAGCCCGGTCGAAGAGTCCACGATGCCCGCCTGAGCCCGGCCTGCTGAGCCTGACCCGGTAAGCCTGAACCGGTACCCCCGCAAACTGGGGGGGTGGGTCCCCGTCGTCTGCGACTGTCCAGGATCGCCCAGGCCGGGCAGGGTGGGCGCCGGCGCCCGCTCACCAGGAGCGGTGGCCTGAGCCGTAGGGGTCTCATGATGGACATGATCAGGATCTTCGGGGCGACCACCGTCGTCGTGGACGGTCGCGAAGTGAGCGGGCCTGAGCTCGGCGGGGCCAAACCCCGGCAGGTGCTCGAACTGCTCGCACTCGCGGACGGCGCACCAGTCAGCAAGGACCGGCTTGTCGAACTGCTCTGGGATGCCGACCCGCCGGCCAGCGCCGTGGCGACACTCGAGAGTTACGTCTGTGTCGCACGCCGCGCCATCCGAGCCGGCGACGGGCGGGCCTCGGTGATCCAGACCACCACCGCGGGCTACCGCCTCGACACCTCTCGCATCTCGGTCGATCTCGCGGAGTGCCAGGCACTGCTCGCCCGCGCAGCATCGGCAACCCCCGCGGAGCGGGTGCGCTGCATCCGAGCCGTCCTGGACACCGCGACCCAGCCACTCCTGGCGACCCAGAACCGGACCGCCTGGGCGGACCACGAGCGGGACGCGTTCGCGCACCGGCTGTCCACGGCCTGCGCGGGTGCCGCCGCCGCGGCCCTCGCGGCCGACGACATCGAGGCGGCTCTCGAGCTCGCCGAGCACGCGATCGCCCTGGACCCGTTCGACGAGAGTGCCGTGCGGGTGCGGATGTCCGGGCTGGTCGCCGCGGGCCGCCGATCCGAGTCGGTGCGCTGCTATGTCGACCTGCGTCGCCGGCTGGTCGCCGAGCTCGGTGTGGAGCCGAGCGTCGCCACGCGCGACCTGTACGTCCGGCTGCTCGCCGACCTCCCGGGGGATCGGTGGGCGCAGTGCCCCTCTCCGAGTGAGCTGACCGGCCTGGTCGACCTCCTCAAGGACACGCTCACCCGGGTCCCCGGCCTGGACCAAGCGCCAGTCGAGCGAGCCCTGTCCCGGGTCACGTCCCAGGCGCTCAGCCTGCTCTGATCGGCCTCACCGGCGGCCTCGTGGACGAGGCCGCCGGGCCCTCGGCGGCGGGTTCACCCCACCCGATCCGCTCACCCGATAGGCCGACCGGGCTGGATTCGGCGAATCGCCGGACACGCCGCCACTCGGAGTTTCACACTGTGCGAGTGAGCGGCAGGGCGCCCACGCCTGGGCAGACAAAGGGGCACGGACCGATGAAGCGCCGCGTCCTCGTGGTGGACGACCACCGCACGTTTACCGACCTGCTCGGGCGGGCCATTGCCGCCGAACCCGACCTGGATTGGGTCGGTGCGGCGCACACCGTGGACGAAGCGGTGACCAGGAGCGCAGCCGTGGCTCCGGATGCAGTGGTGATGGACGTGCAGATCGGCGCGGGTGACGGCCTGGAGGCGACTGCGGCACTGTTGGACCTCCAGCCGAGGCTTCGCGTCGTGGTGCTCACCGCCTACGCGACGGCCTCACTCATGCAGCGCGCGATGGACGTCGGGGCCTGTGCCCTGCTCCCGAAGGACGGCACCCTGGAG
This sequence comes from Dermatophilaceae bacterium, assembly GCA_051657745.1. Taxonomy (GTDB): domain Bacteria; phylum Actinomycetota; class Actinomycetes; order Actinomycetales; family Dermatophilaceae; genus JBOFLG01. The sequence continues at coordinate 14,802 of JBOFLG010000119.1, forward strand.
GACCTGCTCGCGGCACTGCGGGACACCGACGGCGACGGGTTCCGGGTGCATCCCTCGCTGCTGCGTCGGCTGCTCGAACTCCAGGCCCAGGCCCAGGCCACGAGCCAGCCGGTTCGGCTCACCGCGCGCGAGGACGAAGTACTGCACCTGCTCGCCGACGGCCTCGCGCCAGCCACCATTGCGCGCCGGCTCGGGATCTCGCGGCACACCTCGCGCGGGTACGTCGCCGCGCTGCTCGCCAAGTTGGATGCGCACTCCCAACTCGAGGCGGTCGCGGTCGCGAGGCGCACCGGAATGCTCCGTGGCCACGTCTGAGGAGGTGGCGCCCCCGGGGCAGAACGGGGTCATCGTGCGCCGCGCCATCCGGCGCTTCGTCGCCTTGAGCGTCGCGACGCTGGTGATCCTTGGCGTCGGAACCACCCTGGTGTGCAGGCAGATTGCCTCCACCGCTGCGCTCACCGAGGCCACGGCCCGCGGGGCGGCGCTCGCCCGCACCGTCGCCGCCCCGCTGGTCGACGAACGGGTGCGCGAGCAGGATGCCGCAGCGATTGCCCGATTCGACACCGTGCTGCGTCGCAGCATGAAGGTGGGCTCGGTTTCTCATGTCAGGCTCTGGACCCCCGAGGGTCGCGTGCTGTGGTCCGACGAGCCGCATCTCGTGGGCCGCAGCTACGATCTGGACCCGGGCACCGCCGACCTGCTGGACCGTCAGGGCACCGTTGCCGAGCTCTCGGCGCTGGACCACACCGGCACCGGTCGCGCCGACCTGCTCCAGGTGAACGCCGGCACCCGCGACGCCGACGGGATGCCGCTGCTCTTCCAGGTCTACTTCACCACCGACGAGATGCGGGCCCGCGAGCGCGCCGTCCTTGGGGCTGTCCTGCCGATCGCGCTCGGCGGCCTGCTGCTCTTTCAGGTCGCCGTGATGCCGCTGACGCTCGCGCTGGCGCGCCGGGTCGAGCACCAGGAGCGGCAGCGCCTCCGGCTGCTCCGCCAGACGGTGCTCACCACGCACCGAGAGCGGCTACGGATCGCTCGGGATCTGCACGACGGCGTGGTGCAGGACCTCGCCGGGCTCCGTTACGCCCTGCCGATGATCGCCGCCCAACTCCCGGACACGGCCCAGGCTCAGACCGCCCGGGTGTTGGTCGACCAGGCCGGCGTCATCCTCGCGCGGGATGTGGAGTCGCTGCGTTCCCTGCTCGTCGACATCCACCCGCCGAGCCTGCACGGGGCCGCCCTGCGGGATGCGCTCGAGGACGTGGCCGACCGGACCCGCCGGGCTGGGCCGGAAGTGAGCATCGACATGCCCGAGCATCCGGACTGGTCCGTCGACGTGGCACGGGTCCTCTACCGGATCGTCCAGGAGGCGCTCCGCAATGTCGTTGCGCATGCCGGTGCCGCGCACGCGTGGGTGGTCCTGGTCAGCGCCGGCGACGCGGTGCGGGTGTCGGTCGCGGATGACGGGTGCGGGCTCCCGCCCACGGTGCCGCCTGGGCATGTCGGGCTCAGACTTCTCGGCGACCACCTGGACGACCTCGGTGGCGCGCTCGACCTGGGCCGTCGCACCGGTGGTGGCACGGTGCTCACCGCGCACGTCCCAGTGGACCTTCTCGGCGAGCGCTGACTCCCCCGAGGTTTCCCCAAGCCGGGTCACTCAGGCTGTGGCGACCCAGGCCGCCTTCGGTTCCGCACTCGGGGAGGACCCCATGATTCGCATGCTCTTCGCGGACGACCACGACGCCATCCGCATCGCGGTCGGCGCGCTCGTCGGTTCCGAGCCCGACATCGAGCTGGTCGCCACCGCGGCGAGCGGCGAGGCCGCGGTAGAGCTGGCCGACTTCCACCGGCCCGACCTCGTCCTGATGGACCTGTCGATGCCGGGTCAGGGCGGCCTGTGGGCCCTGACCGAGATTCGCCGGTCGTGGCCCGCGATCGCGCTCGTCGTGCTCACCAGCGACGGCCGGGCCGCGACTCGGCGTGCCGTATGGGCGGCCGGAGCCGACCAGCTCGTCCTGAAAGACCAGCCGGTGGGAGACCTGCTCGTCGCGATCCGCGCCGCAGTGGAGACCCCAAGGGAAACCCAAGGCCCGGTCGCCACGATCGACGGGTGAGGTCATCCGGCCTTGCACTCACGGAGTCGTAGCAAGGCAGGGGACGATCCGCATGGGACTCACGCGTCGCGATGCACTCAAACTGGGGGTGGCCGGCGGCGCGCTCGCCGCGCTGCCCCTGCACCGACTGGCTTTTGCCGCCACCACGGCATCCCGGATGGCGACGAGCAAGATGGTCGCACCGTTCACGCTGCCGTTCGTCGTGCCGCCGGTGCTCGCCCCGACCGGCGTCACGGCGATCACCTGCCCGGACGGCGTGATCCGCGAGTACGACCGGTACGACGTCGCGCAGACCTTCTCGGTGGCCTCGGTGATGCCCGGCTACCAGACGCCGATATTCGGCTACAACGGGGTCACGCCCGGCCCGACGATCGTCGCCCGCCGGGGCCGGCCGATCGTGGTCCACCAGCGCAACCTGCTGCATCAGCCACCGCCGAACGCGCCGAACACGCGGGTGCCGTCGCGGTACTCCAGCGACCCGTTGGACCGCTGGACCTCGACCCACCTGCACGGCTCGGCATCCCTGCCGCAGTACGACGGCTACGCGTCGGACGTGACCTTGCCGGGGCGGACCAAGCGCTACGTGTACCCGAACAGCCAGGAGGCCCGCACCCTCTGGTACCACGACCACGGCGTGCACCACACCTCGCAGAATGCCTACAACGGGCTGGCCGGCCTCTACCTGCTGCACGACGACCTCGAGACCACGCTCGGCATCCCGCAAGGACGGTACGACGTCCCGATGGTGGTGCGGGACGTCATGTTGTCCCGCACCGGTGGGCTCATCTACGACGACAACGGCGAGTCCGGTGCGTTCGGGGACATCGTGCTGGTCAACGGGGTGCCGTGGCCGGTGATGCAGGTCGAGCCGCGCAAGTACCGCTTCCGGATCCTCAACTCCTCGGTCGCCCGGTCGTACGAGTGGCAACTGCACGATGGCAAGAGCGCGGCGCCGATGACGGTGATCGGCACCGATGCTGGCCTGGTGCCCGAGCCACAGGTTGTCTCCTCGTTCCGGCACGCCATGGGTGAGCGCTTCGAGGTCGTCATCGACTTCGCGCAGTACGCGCAACGGCCTGGTCGAGCACCCGTGGAGCTGACCCTGCGCAACCTCGTTCCGAAGAACACGATCGACGAGCCCCGGGCCCGCTACGCCATGCGGTTCGTGGTCGGCCCGGAGTCCAGCATCCAGAGCACCGAGAACAACACGATCCCGGCGTCCTGGAACTCTCTGGTCCCGCCGCAGGAGTGCATGACCTGGACCGAGGCCGACCTGCTCGCCCGCGGCGTTCCGGAACGCCGGTTCGCCTTCGTGCGCAAGAACGGCCAGTGGACGATCAACGGCAAGACCTGGCAGGACGTCGTCGATAGCGACTACACCTTCACCATGGCCGAGCCCGAGCCGAACGCGATCGAGATCTGGGAGCTCGCAAACACCTCGGGCGGCTGGTTCCACCCCGCGCATATCCACCTCGTCGACTTCCAGGTGCTCTCCCGCAGCGGTCGCAACGGTCAGGCAGGCCAGGTCCATCCGTACGAAAAGGGCGCCAAGGACGTCGTGTACGTCGGTGAGTACGAGACCGTGCGGGTGGCGATGCGGTTCGCCGGGCCGTCGGCCGGCCCGGGGTGGCCGGCACCGCAGGGCCGCTACATGATGCACTGCCACAACCTGGTCCACGAGGACCACGACATGATGATGCAGTTCAGCGTCGGTGACGCTGGCCGTGACCCCGCCTACGACCCCATCACCGCCGATCCGGCCCGGTGACGACGATGACGACAGTGCTGCCGGCCGCGACGGGGAGTCACCCAGCGCGGCGGGTGAGGCGGCGGGTGAGGTGGACCGACATCCTGCTGATCGTGGCGGTCGGAGCCCTGGCCCTGCGGGTCTGGGTCCTGGAGCCGGTCGAGGTCGCCAGCGGCAGTATGACCCCGACGATCGCCGCCGGCTCGTACGTCCTCGTCGACCATCTCGGGCCGAGGCTGCGCGGGTACGCACGCGGGGATGTCGTGGCGCTGTCCTCGCCAGTGGACGGGTCCTTGCTGCTGAAGCGGGTCGCCGGGGTCGCGGGCGACGACGTGGCCGTCCAGGACGGTGTCCTGCACGTGGACGGTGCGCCGGTGGTGGAGCCGTGGGTGGACCCGCGTGACGTCGACTCGGTCTACGACGAGGTGGGCGTGGTTCCGCAGGGGCACGTCGCTGTCCTCGCCGACCACCGCCCGCAGGCGGCGGACTCGCGCACCTTCGGGCCGGTCCCGCTCGACGCGCTGCAGGGGCGGGTCGTGCTGGCGCTCCAGCCGACCGGCCTGGGGTGGGTGCGATGAGGGGAAGCCGCGGAGGTCGAGGTCCGGCGCGGACTCCGGCGCAGGGTTGGAATCAGGCTTGGGGCCCGAGTCGGGACCCGATGTGGCGCGAGGGGAGCCGGTGGTGGCGCGTCGCGGGTATCACGCTCCTCCTGACCGTCGGTGCTCTGGTGGCGCCTACTCCGGCCCGGGCGCACACCGACCTCGAGCGCAGCACACCCGCCGACGGCGCCACGGTGAGCTCACTGCCGGCTCTGGTGCATCTGCGTTTCACCCAGGACGTCATCCCCGGTACCGCGGTGGTGGCGCTCACCGGTCCGCGCGGCGAGGTCGGCCTCGGCGCGCCGTCGGTTCGCGGCCGGGACGTCCGGATGACGCTGCCCGCAGTCCCGAGCCCGGGTCGACACCGGCTCGTCTGGCGGGTTGTCGCCGGCGACGGGCACCCCGTGCGCGGCGTGCTCACCCTCGACATCACCTCGGCCGTGGCCACCCCGACTGTCCCGGCACCAGCCACCCCCGCGGTCCCGGCCACCTCCGCACCACTGGACACCCCGGCGGAGTTGGCCGCGCGGGCCGGTGTCGGCGGTCTCGACACCAGCCAGTCCGGTGAACCCGACCCGGGCGAGTTCGGGCCGGGCCCGCAGGTGCGCTGGGCGGGTTTCGCCGGCCTGCTCCTGCTCGTGGCGACCGCTCCCCGGGCGCTTGCCCGGCGCCGTACCAACCCGACCACGGAACTCGACTGATGACCACCGTCTCAGGCATCCAGCCCGCCCGGGCCGTGCACCGCGGTCGGACGCTGGTCGCCGCTGCGGTGCTCGGTGGCGCATTGGCCGTGGTCACCGCCACCCTCGCAATGACCGCGCCGGACCCAGCGCTCCCCGGAGCACCGGCCGCCGGCCCGGGGCTTGCCCTGGTCGGCTCGGCCGCGCGGCTGGGGGGTCGGGTTGCCGCCGTGCTGGTCGTGGGAGGGCTGCTGCTCCCAGCGTGGCTGCTCCCACACGCACAGAGCGCCCGGCGGGCCCGCCGCCTGGTGGTCGGCGCGGCCTGGTTCTGGGTTGCGATGAGCATCGTGGAGATGCTGGCCCTCAGCGCGGATGCCCTCGGCATCCCGCTGGCCCACGCCCTCACCGACGGCCGCACCTGGGCCTTTGTCCCGAAGCTCGCCACGGGCCGGGCCCTCGAGGCGACCGCAGTGCTCGCCGCCGTCGTCGCGTCCGGGGTCCAGGTAGCCCGGAACGCCGCCGAGCACCTCGCCCTCCTCGGGGTCGCACTGCTCGCCACCGTGCCAGCAGCCCTCAGCGGGCATGCCGCAGCCGCTGGGCTGCATGTCGCAGTGGGCATTGCGACGGTTGTCCACGTGCTCGCCGCCCTGCTGTGGGTGGGCGGGCTCGTCGCGCTCGGGCTGGTCGGCCGCGGCCCCGGGCTGCCCGCCGCCGTCACCCGCTTCTCCCGCCTGGCCCTGGTCGCGACCATCCTGGTGGTGGGGGGCGGGCTGCTGTCGGCGTCGTGGCGGCTGGGCTCCGGGGCCGCCGCGTGGGCCTCGCCGTACGGCATCCTGGTGCTCGTCAAGACCGCCCTGCTGACCGTGCTGCTGACCCTCGGTGCGCTGCATCGGCGCCGCACGATTCCGGCGCTGCGGCAGGGCTCGCCGCGGGCCTGGTGGCGGCTGGCCGTTGTCGAGACCGGCGTCATGGGTCTCGCCCTCGGGGTTGCGGTCGCGCTCGGTCGCGCGCCGACGCCGACTCGCTCGGATGTCGTCGCGCTCCCCCACGGCGGGGTGAGCACCGTGGACCGAGCGCTCCCGCCACCCGCCGCCCTCGAACTGCTGCTGGAGCCGCGGGCCACCGCACCGGGGCTCGCCGTGCTGGCCGTTGCCACCATCGTGCTGGGCCTGGCTGCCAGCCGTGGCGGCCGACCGCGTCCCGCGACCCTGCGAGGGCTCGGATTCGGCGCCGCCGCCTGCCTGGTTCTCGCCTGGCTGCTGATGGGTGGGCCTGGTTCCTACGGCAGCGCGATCCTCTTGGTCCACGCCGCCCAACTGCTCGGCTGCGCGCTGCTGGTGCCGCCCCTGGTGGCCGCGTCGGCCCGGGCGTTCGCACCGCATCGGCTCCCGCGGATCCGCGGCGGACCGGTGGACACGGCAGCGCCGATCATCCTGCTCGTCCTCGTCGTCTATGGCACTCCCGTGCTGCGCAGCTCGCTGGCCAGCGAGGCCACCCACACGGTGGTGCTGCTGGCGGCGGTGGCCGCGGGCCTGCCGGCGGCCCTGCGCGAGAACCCCGCCGAACGCCGGCTCGGTGGCCTGGTGCTGCTGGGCCTCGCCGGCGCCCTGCTGCTGGTCCTCGCATGGCAACCCGAGGCGTTCGCGCCGGAGTGGTTCGCGAACCTGCCGCTGGACTGGGCCGACCCAGTGCGCGGCACCGACGTGGGAGGCCGGCGCTCGCCGACCGAATGACGGGCGCTACTTCTTGGCCGGGGCGGCATCCGAGGTCAGAGCCGCGATGAACGCCTCGGGCGGCACCTCGACCGAGCCGATGTTCTTCATCCGCTTCTTGCCGGCCTTCTGCTTCTCGAGCAGTTTGCGCTTGCGGGTGATGTCACCGCCGTAGCACTTGGCGAGTACGTCCTTGCGCATGGCGCGAACGTTCTCACGGGCGATGATCCGGGACCCGACGGCCGCTTGGATCGGCACCTCGAACTGCTGCCGCGGGATGAGTTCCTTAAGTTTGCCGGCCATCAGCACGCCGTACCCGTAGGCGCGCTCCTGGTGGACGATTGCCGAGAACGCGTCCACGGTCTCGCCCTGGAGCAGGATGTCGACCTTGACCAGGTCGGCGAGCTGCTCGCCGCTGGGTTCGTAGTCGAGGCTGGCATAGCCGCGGGTCCGTGACTTCAACTGGTCGAAGAAGTCGAAGACGATCTCGGCGAGCGGCAGCGTGTAGCGCATCTCGACGCGGTCCTGGGAGAGGTAGTCCATGCCGAGCAACGCGCCGCGCTTGCCTTGACAGAGCTCCATGATCGCGCCGATGAACTCGCTCGGGGCCAGGATCGTGGCCCGCACCACCGGCTCACGCACCTCGGCGACCTTGCCTCCGGGGAACTCACTGGGGTTGGTGACGACGACGTCCGTACCGTCATCCATCCGGACGTCGTAGACCACGTTGGGCTGGGTGGAGATGAGGTCGAGGCCGAACTCGCGCTCCAGTCGCTCGCGGACGATCTCCAGATGCAACAGGCCGAGGAAGCCACAGCGGAACCCGAAGCCGAGGGCTGCGGAGGTCTCGGGCTCGTAGACCAGCGCGGCGTCGTTGAGCTTGAGTTTGTCGAGGGCCTCCCGCAGGCCCGGATAGTCGGAGCCGTCGATCGGGTAGAGCCCGGAGAAGACCATCGGCTTGGGGTCGCGGTACCCGCCGAGGGCCGCGGATGCCGGTTTCGCGGCGTTCGTGACCGTGTCGCCGACTCGGGACTGGCGCACATCTTTCACGCCGGTGATGAGGTAGCCCACCTCGCCGACGCCAAGACCGTTGCCGGGCACGGGTTCTGGGGAGATGACACCGATCTCGAGTAGCTCATGGGTGGCCTTGGTCGACATCATCGCGATCCGCTCACGCGGGTTGAGGTCACCGTCGATCACCCGCACGTAGGTGACCACGCCGCGGTAGGTGTCGTAGACCGAGTCGAAGATCATCGCGCGAGCGGGTGCGTTCGGATCGCCCACCGGAGCGGGGATCTGGCGGACGATCTCGTCGATCAGCGGCTCCACACCTTCGCCGGTCTTGCCCGACACCCGGAAGCAGTCCTGCGGCTCGCAGCCGATCAGCCCGGCCAACTCGTCGGCGTACTTCTCGGGCTGCGCGGCCGGCAGGTCGATCTTGTTGAGCACCGGGATGATGGTGAGGTCGTTCTCCATCGCCAGGTAGAGGTTCGCCAGGGTCTGCGCCTCGATGCCCTGGGCAGCGTCGACCAGCAGCACTGCGCCCTCGCAGGCGGCGAGGCTGCGGCTCACCTCGTAGGTGAAGTCGACGTGCCCGGGGGTGTCGATCATGTTGAGCACGTAGGAGTCATCGGCGGTCTCCCACGGCATCCGCACGGCCTGGCTCTTGATGGTGATGCCACGCTCGCGCTCGATGTCCATGCGGTCGAGGTACTGCGCGCGCATCGCCCGGTCATCGACGACCCCGGTGATCTGCAGCATCCGGTCGGCCAGGGTCGACTTGCCGTGGTCGATGTGGGCAATGATGCAGAAGTTGCGGATCGCCTCCGGCGGCGTCGCGTGCGGCTGCAGCACGGTGCGGGCGCGGGGGGACACGAGGGTGAGGGTTCCTTAGCCTGGCGGAGCGGTCGATCAGGATTGCGCACAGTCTCCCACGGAGCGGCGGTGGTGCTGTCCAGGTCCGCCCGGATGCCGGCCCTGCCACTCCAGTGTCGCGGTCGGTTCTGAGCGCTCGGGGATGACGAAGCCCGACACCTCTCGGTGCCGGGCCGTCGTGGTGTCGGCGCTCAGAGCGCTGCGGCGCGCCTGGCCATCGCGGACTTCTTGTTCGCGGCCTGGTTCTGGTGGATGACGCCCTTGCTCACGGCCTTGTCCAGCTTGACCGCGGCGGCCCGGAGCGCGGCCTTAGCCTCGTCGGCCTGGCCGGCATCGGCGGCCTCGCGGAACCGGCGGATGGCGGTCTTGAACTCGCTCTTGATCGCCTTATTGCGCTCGGTGGCCGTGTGGTTGGTCTTGATCCGCTTCAACTGGGACTTGATGTTTGCCACGGGTGAGATGTCTTTCAGTCGAGGTGAGCTGCCGTGAACGGGCGGCGGGAGGACGGTGAGACCGGGCGTTCGGCGCCGACCTACGACGTGCGGTGCCCGATGGTGATCGCACGCACGCGACCACGCGAGCACGCAGTCGACAAAGGTACCAGCGGCGCATCATCGGAGGAAAATCGACCGGGCACGCCCTCGTCAACCGCTCGGCATCCGGCGCCGCCCTCGTCAACCGCTCGGCATCCGGCGCCCCCTCGTCAACCGCTCGGCATCCGGCGGATGACGATGCCGGCCTACGGCCCCGTGGCGCGACCGTGCGACCCGGTGATCACCAGGACGGCCCGCTCGACCGCGTACACCGGGTCGCGGCCCCCGCCTTTGACCTCTGCATCAGCCGCCGCGAGGGCGCCGACGCACCCGGCCAGCGCTTCAGCCGACCACCCGCCGAGTTGTCGACGCGCCTTGTCGACCTGCCACGGCGCCATCCCGAGGTCCCGGGCGAGGTCGGCGGAGCGACCCCGACCGGCGTGCCCGACCCGGACCAGTTGGCGCACCTGCTGGGCCAGTACAGCGACGATGGGTACCGGGTCGACCCCCACGGCGACCGCGTGGCGAAGCAGGCGCAGCGCCTCCCCGGTGTCGCCCGCCATCGCCGCGTCGGCGACCCGGAAGCCGGTGGCCTCGACCTTGCCACCGTGATAGGTGAGCACGGTCTGCTCGTCAATCGTTCCGGCGGTGTCATCGACGAGCTGCTGGCAGGCGGCGGCGAGCTCACGCAGATCTTTGCCGACCGCGTCGACGAGGGCCTGCACGGCGTCACCGGTGGCGCGGCGGCGGGCCCGGCGAAACTCGTGGGCGGCGAAGTCGGCCTTGTCGCGGTCGCTCTTCACCGCCGGGGCGTCGAGCACCCGCGCACCCGCCGCACGGACCGCGTCGAGCACCTTCTTCCCGCGGGAGCCCCCACCGTGCACGACGACCAGGGTGATGTCGGGGTCGGGCGCGGCGCCGGCGTGCGCGATCAGGTCGGTCTGGAGATCGTCCCCGGCCTCGTGAACGTCCTGGACGACAAGGCACTTCGCGCCACCGAACAGACTCGGGCTGGCCTGCATCGCGAGTGCGCCGGGCTGGTAGCCGGCGGCATCCAGACGCACCACCTCAAGGCCAGGGTGGTCGACCCGCACCTCGTCAACGACGTGCGCGACGGCGCGTTCGGCGAGCAGCG
>JBOFLG010000120.1:0-1844 GCA_051657745.1 Dermatophilaceae bacterium
GACAAGGCCACCTACGACATCGCGGTCACCGTGCCCACGGGCTCGGTGGCTGTGGGCAACGGTGACTTGGTGTCGTCGCGAACGCGCGCTGGGCGCACCACCTGGCACTGGCGGGCGGACGATCCGCAGGCCAGTTACCTGGCGATGGCGGCCAGTGGTGACTACATACTAAGCCGGAGCCGCACGCGGTCGGGTCTGCCGATCATCAACGCGGTCGACGCCGACCTCGACACAGCGGAGCAGGCCGATGCGGCGGCCGTCCTCGCGAAGCAACCGGAGATGATCGACTACTTCAGTTCGATGTTCGGTCCCTACCCGTTCGGCTCGTACGGCGCGGTCATCGACGATGACGAGGACGCCGGCTACGCGCTGGAGAACCAGACCCGGCCGATCTACTCCGGGGTGCCGCCCGAGAGCACCATCGCGCACGAACTGGCGCACCAGTGGTTCGGCAACAAGGTCACCCCGCGCCAGTGGAAGGACATCTGGCTCAACGAGGGTTTCGCCACGTACGCCGAATGGTTGTGGGATGCGCGTCAGGGTGAGGGCTCGGTGCAGCAGCGGTTCAACGAGGCGTATGCACGGCCAGCCGGCGACGAGTTCTGGGCGGTGCTCCCTGGTGACCCAGGCGCCGACGGACTCTTTGACGACGCCGTCTATGACCGGAGTGCGATGACACTGCAGGCACTGCGCGTCACGATCGGGGAGGGTGACTTCGCTGCCGTGCTTCGTCGCTGGGCCGCTCGCGACGAGAACCGGCCGGCCACCACCGCCCAGTTCGTCGCGCTGGCTGAGAAGGTGTCCGGCCAGCAACTCGACGGCCTGTTCCAGACCTGGCTCTACACGGCGGGGAAGCCGCAGCGTCCCTGACCTGCGGCAGCCGGCCGGAATTCGCGGGGCCCGGGGCGGCTCGCCACCGGTCGGTGACCAGGCCGTCACCTTGGCCCGGTAGCGTCTGGCGGGATGACGACCGCCCACTCGGGTAACGCTTCGCCACGTACCCCTCACCTCATCGCCCTCGACATCGACGGCACGACCGTTGACCACGACGGGGTGATGTCGCCTGGCGTGTACGAGGCGGTTCTTCGCATGGTCGACGCCGGCCATCACGTAGTGATCGCCACTGGCCGCACCATCCTCGGCGCGGCTCCGGTGCTCGACAAACTCGGCCTCACCACCGGGTTCTGCGTGTGCTCCAACGGGGCGGTGTCGCTCCGCCTCGACCCAGAGGCCGGGCCAGGTTACGAGGTGCTCGAGGCGGTGACTTTCGACCCGGCGCCGGCGCTGCGGGTGCTGCGGGAGCACTTTCCCGCGGCGCTCGTTGCGGCCGAGGAGTTGGGTGTCGGGTACAAGGTGACCGGCCCGTTCCCCGATGGTGAACTCGACGGCGCGAGTCGGGTGGTGCCGTTCGAGGAGTTGATGTCGTCGCCGGTCACCCGGCTCACGCTGCGCGACCCGGACAGCACCAGCGAGGACTTCCTCCTGCGCACCCAGCAGATCGGCTTGCACGGGGTGGGGTATGCGGTCGGCTGGAGTGCGTGGCTCGACATCAACCCTGAGGGCGTGTCCAAGGGCGCCGCGCTCGAGATGGTCCGCCGCCGGCTCGGTGTCGAACCGGCGCGCACCGTCGCTGTCGGCGACCAACGCAACGACCGGGAGATGCTGCAATGGGCCGCGCGCGGGGTCGCCATGGGTAACGCTCCGGATGATGTCAAGTCGGTCGCTGACGAGGTCGCCGGTCATGTCGATGACGACGGTCTGGTCGCGGTTCTCGATTCGCTGCTCTGACGATGTCAGAGCAGCCCGGTGAGGTCGCCGGGAGATCAGCCGGTAGCCGCCGACAG
>JBOFLG010000121.1:0-15633 GCA_051657745.1 Dermatophilaceae bacterium
AGACCGAGCTGATCAAACCACGCGGACCGTGGAAACACCTCGACGACGTCGAGTACGGCACCGCCGAATGGGTCGACTGGTTCGACCACACCCGACTGTACGAGTACTGCGGCGACATCCCACCCGCCGAGCTCGAAGCAGCCTACTACGCTCACCACCAGACCCCGACACCCGTCGAGGTCTCAAGCTAGAAGGTCTCCGGACATGCCGGGGCGGCTCACCTCATCACCTCCGCCGACGCGTGCGCAGCCTCACCAACCACCCTCGCAGCCTGGATCCAAGGCCACTGGGGCATCGAAAACAAACTCCACTGGGTACGCGATGTCACCTTCGACGAAGACCGCTCACAAGTCCGCACCGGCGCCGCCCCACAAGTCATGGCGACCCTACGAAACCTCATCATCAGCCTGCTCCGACTCCACGGCTGGACCAACATCGCCCACGCCCTACGCCACCACGCCGCCAACAACCACCGCACGCTCACCCTCCTCACCACATGACCCACGACTTTGCCGAGGCCCTGGGTGCGTGGCCGGTGCGGACGCGGGAGTGGTCCTCGGTGTAGGCGACGTCGCGGACTAGTGCAGTTTGTTCTCCACCGACCAGTGGCCTTGGACCCAGGCGGCCAGGGTGGCCGGGTCGGTGTCGGCGGAGGTGATCAGGGAGACCACCTCGACGGTCCTCTTGCCCTTGACGGTCACGGTGCGGCGAAGTTGGGCGACCATGACCGCCCCGGGGAAGTGAGTCCAGGCCGGGACCGCAGTGGTTGTGATGATGCGCCGGACCCGGCGACCCAGGGTTGCGGCATGTTCGGGTGGTAGCGGGTTGACCTGGGGGTTTGTGGTGGTGTGAGCGGCGTGGCGGCTGGGACGGGTGTGGCTTTCGGGGTTGAGACTGGAGTTCTCACACCGCCGTCTCACCGAGAGGCCACACCCGCCGATGTCATCTTCGCCCACTCATGCCTCGGTCACTGCCAGGACACAGTCGTTGGTGTCGGTCCTGTGTCAGTTGGTCGACCCTCGGGGGCGGCGGGGTCGGCGGTATCCACTGGCCGGGTTGGTCGCTGCGGGGTCGCGGCCACCTTGGCCGGTGCGCGTTCGTTCACGGGGATCGCGCAGTGGTTGGCCGATCAGGACGCCTCGGTGGCGGTGGCGTTGGGGCTGGACCAGCAACGACGCGCGCCGAGTGAGTCGGTGTTCCGGCGGTTGTTCGCCCGTTTGGACCCGGAGGTGCTGGACGCGGTGGTCGGGGCGTGGATGTGGACCACTACCCGCCTTCACCATGGCCGGCGGGTGATCGCGATCGATGGCAAGACCGTGCGCGGAGCCCGGGCAGGTGGCGGTCTCGCGCCGCACCTGGTCACGGCGTTCGACCACGTCGCTGGTGTGGTCCTGGGGCAGGTCGCGGTCGCCGCGAGGACGAACGAGCACCCTCACTGTCAGAGTGCTGTTAAGGATCTTGGACCTGGCCCGGGCCGTGGTCACGATCGATGCGGTGCACACCCAAGACGACACCGCGCAACTGATCACCGTCGCCGGCGGTGACTACGTATTCACCGTGAAGGGGAACCGGCCGAGCCTGCGGGCAGCGCTCAAGGCCCTGCCGTGGAGGGACATCCCGGCGCACTGCTCCACCGAGAGAACCAAGGGTCGCCGGGCAGGGCCTCGGCAAAGTCGGCTGGTTAGGGTGTTGACCTCGGGGTTTGGGGGTCTGTGATGCGGCGTGGTGGGTGTGACTGGTGTGGCCCCGGGGCTTGGATGTTGGTGTCGAAGCCACACCAAGACCGAGGGACCACACCAGATCAGAGCAGCGCTGGGCCCGTCGGTGGCCGTGCCGCCGACCTGGGCCGACCGCCGTTCGGCTGTGCCGCTCCCCACTCGACCCTTGCGGTGGTTACTGACAAGTAGCATGCTGGTGAGCAAGCGCTCACTCGTTCGAGAGGAACACCGCCATGGGCCACTACAAGAGCAACCTGCGCGACATCGAGTTCATGCTCTTCGAGGTACTCGGCCGCGGCGGCATCCTCGGCACGGGTCCGTACGGCGACGTCGACACCGAGACCGCACGCGAGATGCTGGCCGAGGTCGCCCGCCTCGCCGAGCACGAGATCGCCGACTCCTTCGTCGACAGCGACCGCAACCCCCCGGTGTACGACCCCGCCACCCAGACGGTCACCATGCCCGAAAAGTTCAAAGCGTCCTTCGACGCCTACCGCGAGAGCGGCTTCTGGGCGATCGACGTCCCCGCCGAACTGGGCGGCACCGTGGTGCCGCCCAGCCTGCGCAGCGCGGTCAACGAGTTGCTCCTCGGCGCCAACCCGGCGCTGGCAATGTTCGCGGCGTCCTACTCGTTCGCGAAACTGCTATACGAGCTCGGCACCGACGACCAGAAGAAGCTCGCTCGCTGGGTCGTCGACAAGGGCTGGCACTGCACCATGGTGCTCACCGAGCCCGATGCCGGCTCTGATGTCGGCGCCGGCCGGGCCAAGGCGGTGCCGAACGGCGACGGCACCTGGACCATCACCGGCGTCAAGCGCTTCATCACCAGCGCCGAGTCCGACCTTGTCGACAACGTCGTGCACCTGGTCCTGGCCCGCCCCGAGGGTGCCGGTCAGGGCACCAAGGGCCTCTCACTCTTCATCCTGACCAAGTACCAGGTCGACCTCGAGACTGGTGAGCTCGGCGAGCGCAACGGTGTCTACGTCACGAACGTCGAAAAGAAGATGGGCCTCAAGGTCTCGCCCACCTGCGAGCTCACCTTCGGCGGTGACGTGCCCGCGGTCGGCACCCTGCTCGGCGACGCGCACGACGGCATCGCCCAGATGTTCCACGTCATCGAGAACGCCCGAATGATGGTGGGCACCAAGGCGATTGCGACCCTGTCGACCGGTTACCTCAACGCCCTCGACTACGCCAAGCATCGGGTCCAGGGCGCCGACCTCACCCAGATGACCGACAAGGCCGCCCCTCGGGTGACGATCACCCACCACCCCGACGTGCGACGGTCGCTGATGCTGCAGAAGTCGTACGCCGAGGGCCTGCGGGCGCTGGTTCTCTACACCGCGAGCC
This sequence comes from Dermatophilaceae bacterium, assembly GCA_051657745.1. GTDB lineage: Bacteria > Actinomycetota > Actinomycetes > Actinomycetales > Dermatophilaceae > JBOFLG01. The sequence continues at coordinate 3,069 of JBOFLG010000121.1, forward strand.
AGCAGGATGTCGTCGACCAGGCGCGGCACGCCACCGGCACACTCCGTGCCGAGCCGGGCTCGCCGGCGGACACCGCCGGCCGGGTCAACGACCTGCTGCTACCCATCGTCAAGGGCCTGGGGTCGGAACGTGCCTGGGTGCTGCTCGGCACCGAGTCGCTGCAGACCTTCGGCGGCTCGGGCTTCCTGCAGGACTACCCGGTCGAGCAGTACGTGCGCGACGCGAAGATCGACACCCTCTACGAGGGCACCACCGCCATCCAAGGCCTCGACTTCTTCTTCCGCAAGATCGTGCGCGACCAGGGCCAGGCGCTGACCCACCTGGCCACGCAAATCCAGGAGTTCGCCAAGGACCTCGGCCAGCACGACGGTCGGCTCGACCGGGAACGCGAACTGCTCGGCCAGGGGCTCGAGGACGTCCAGGGCATCGTCGGGTTCATGGTGGGCGAGTTGATGAAAGCCGACCCGCGGACCGGCGGCGACGTGACCACCATCTACCAGGTCGGTCAGAACACGACCCGCCTGCTGCTCGGCCTCGGCGATCTGGTGGTCGGCTGGCTGCTCCTTCGCCAGGCGGCCGTGGCGCTCGACGCCCTGGGCGCCGGCGCGAGCGGCCCGGACGCGCAGTTCTACACCGGCAAGGTTGCCGCGGCGCAGTTTTACGCGCGCCAGGTGCTGCCTCGTCTGACCGCTGAGCGCGCGATGGCCGAGGCCACCGATGACCTGCTGATGACCGTCCCGGAGGCCGCGTTCTGAGGTGAGCCGGCCGGCGGATGACGCCCACGCGCCATCCGCCGCCCGCCTCACCGCCGCATTTCCTCACCCCGAGCCGGGTACGCCGCCCCGAACGCGCACCCGGCTCGGCCGACGTCATCTCACCTGGACATCGGCACCGAGGTCGGCGTCCGCCCACGCCGTCAGCCGACCCCGGCCGCGGCGGTCTGCTTCGGAGCGACTGGGCTGGCTGCACCCCCGACCAGCAGGTGGGCACCCTCGACATCGACCGACGGCAGCCTCCGGTCGAGCCACGCCGGGAGACTCCACGCCCGCCGCCCGAGCAGGGCGAGGAGCGCCGGAACCACCACCATGCGCACCAGGAACGCATCGACCGCGACACCGACGGCCAGCGCGAAGCCCACACTCTGGATCACCGGGTCGGACGACAGCACGAAGCCGCCGAATACCGCGATCATGATGAGCGCTGCTGCTACGACGACCCGCCCGGAGTGGGCGAACCCGGCGCGGATGGCCTCGAGTGGCGTCGCGCCGGCGGCGTGCTCCTCACGGATTCGGCCGACGAGGAACACCTGGTAGTCCATGGCAAGCCCGAACAGGATGCCGACAACCAGCACCGGGAGGAAGGTGAGGATCGGGCCGACCGCATCGACCCCGAACTGCGGTGCGAGCCAGCCCCACTGGAACACCGCCACCACCGCACCGAGGGTGGCGCCGATGGTGAGCAGGAACCCGACGACCGCGACCACCGGGACGATCAGCGAGCGGAACACGACCACCAGCAGGAGCAACGCCAGGCCCACGACGACGGCGAGGAAGCGGGGCAGTGCCTCGGTCAACTTCTCGGTGATGTCGGCATCGACCGCGGTCTGCCCGGTCACCGCCACGTCGGCCGGGAGGTCGCGCACGGCATCCCGGATGTCGGCGACCAGGGTGGCGGTGGCCTCGGACTGCGGGCCGCTCTGCGGCGTGACCGTGACCAGCGCGGCGGTCCCCGATTCGTTCGGCACCGGGTCGCTGACGACGGCGACGTCGGGCAGACCCCGGACGGTCTGCGCGACCGCGCGCGAGGTGGCGGTGACCGTGGCGGCATCCGCACCGTCCACCAGCACCACGAGCGGGCCGTTGACGCCCGGGCCGAACGCGTCAGCCACCAGGTCGTAGGCGCGCCGGTCGCTGCGGTCGGCGGGCGCGGTGGCCGCCCCCGGCAGCCCGAGTTGGAGGGAACCGAGCGGGATCGCCACCACGACGAGCGCCGCGCTGACCGCCAGAGCCGCCTGCACCGGGCGCCGAACCACGAGCCCCGACCAGCGGCGGAACGACCGCCCATCGGTGGGCACGCCGCTGCCGGTGGGCACGCCGCTGTGGCGCGGGTCGAGGCGACGTCCGGCGAGTGCGAGGACCGCCGGTAGCAGGGTCACTGCCACCAGGATCGCGACCGTCACGGTCGCGGCGGCGGCCAGGCCCATCGCGGTGAGGAACGGCACCCCGACCACGCTCAGCCCGGCGAGCGCGACCACCACGGTGCCGCCGGCGAACACCACTGACGACCCCGACGTCGCGGTAGCCAGCGCGATCGACTCGGCCACCGGCATCCCAGATCGGCGGTGGTCACGATGCCGCGACACGATAAGCAGCGCATAGTCGATGCCGACCGCGAGCCCGAGCATCAGCGCGAGCGTGGGTGTCGTCGAGGAGAGTTCGACAACCCCGGTGAGGGCGCTAACGGCCGACAGGCCGATGCCGACCCCGACCAGGGCGGTGAGCAGGGTCAGCGCCGCGGCCAGGGCGCTGCGGAACACCAGGGCGAGGATGACGGCCGCGGCGAGGAAGCCGATGACCTCGGCCAGGTGGTTCTCCGGCTGCGCCGGGACGAACGCGTCGCCGCCGAGTTCGACGGTCAGCCCAGCGGCGCGGGCCGGCTCGACCGCCTGGTCGACCGCGGCCAGCGTCCCGGCCGGGAGATCCTCGAACGGGACGTCGAACTGGACCGTGGCCAGCCCGACCCGCCCGTCGCGGGAGACCGCCCCCGCGGTGGCCGGGTCGAGCACGGCGCTCACCCCGGGCAGCTGTCCGACAGCCGTGGTCGCAGCGCGCACGTCGTCGGCGACCGCCGGGTCGGCGAGGGTCGCGTCATCCGAGGCCTGGATGACGATCTGGCCGGTGACGCCGCCGGACTGGGGAAATGCTGCGTCGAGGCGTTCGAGCGCAGCCAGCGATTCAGTGCCGGGGATCGTGAAGTCGTCGGTGGTGGGGCCGGACATCGTGACCCCGAGCCCCACCACCGCAGCAAGCACGGACAGCCAGACAGCGAGCACGACACGGGCTCGGCGCACGCACCAGGCGCCGAGGCGGAACAGGAGATCGGCCATGGCGGAACCTCTCGTCGATGGTGAGTGCGACTGGAACACCCTTCCGCACCCGGCCACCATACGTGCACTACCGCACTTTTGCATAAATGCAGTTTCTTAGACCGCTACGCTGCATCGATGCCCAGCACTCCGGATGACGCCAGCCAACCGGTTGACTCAGCCCCGGTTGACTCGGCCCCGGTTGACTCGGCCCCGGCCAGCCATCGGGAGGAGAAGAAGGCGCGCACCCGACACCGGATCCACGACGAGGCGATGCGACTGTTCGCCGAACGGGGCTACAGCGCAACCACGGTCGCCGACATCGCCCAGGCCGCCGACATCGCTCCACGCACGTTCTTCGGGTACTTCCCCACCAAGGAGGCACTGCTCTTCGAGCGGCTCGATGCCCTCATCGCGCTGCTGGAGCAGGTACTCGCCGACCGGCCACACGGGGGCACCGCGCTCGAGGAGTTGCAGTTCGCCATCCGCACCGCGTTCGCCGACGACCACTGGTGGGACGACCGGCACGACGCCGCGCTCACGGTCGCGATGGCGGACAACGCTCGGGCGACCACGTACGGCCTGACCCTCGAGGCACGGATGATCGACGCGCTAGCCGCGGCGGTGGCCAGCGACCTCGGAGTGGCCCCGACCGATTTCGCCCCACGCATGGTGGCCGCCGCCACGCTGGCGGCCCTGCAGCGGGTATCGTCCGAGCCGCTGAACCCCGGCTCGGACGGTGCGGCTCAGCTCGATCAGGTACTCACCTTCGTGCGCGCGGGGGCGAGGGCTATTGGTATCCGCCTGCCGCACAGGCCAATTCAGCCGAGCGAGGGCTAGGGGCGGGTCGCCGGGTCGGTATGTGTCGGTCGCGGGTCCGCATGCTTCTATGGCGCCGGATAGGTCGCTCACAACGGGGTGATCACACCGACTCGTGCACTCTTACCGGCGTCGCAGCCGGCGCCGACCCCGGCACGGAGGGCGTGGTGATGGGCCGCGGCAGAGGGGGCGCATCGGTGGTGCGGCACCTCGGTGGTGGCGGCACCTCGGTGGCCTCGGCCACGGGCCAGGCCAAGCGCGCACGGTCAGCAGTCGAACGCGTGCCAGCAGATGTCGTTGCGCAGGCGCTGATCATCGAGCACCAGTTCACGGATGCCGCCGGGAAGCTGCTCGCGCTGCCACCGGCACTCGGCTCGCCCTGCGTTCGCGCCCTTGTCGGCCGGGGCCGCGGCCCGGGCGGCCTTGATGGCGTAGGCCGCAGCCCCAAGCTCGTGCGCTGCCACGTGCGCCACCACCGCCGCCTGGCCCGCCGCGTACGCAGCGAACCGTGGCGCACCCCGGAGGTCTCGGGCCGCCCCCATCGCATGGCCACCGGCGGCTCGGGCCTGCATCATCCCCACCTCGCCGCGGACCCAGCCGCGCACCTGCGCGAGCGCGTCCCACGGCCGCGGGTCGTCGGGCCGGGCGGCCTCGAACAGACCGAGAACGTGCTCGGCGCAGGTAGCGGCCCACAGCGCGAGCAGGTGGTGGTCAGCGTCGGTGAGACTGCCGCCGCGTCGGATCGTGATGAACCGCTGGTCCCGCACCGGAGGAAGAATCATGGATGACGCCCACTCACTCGCACTGGCCCACCCTCCCACTCGCGGAGGTCGGCGGGGCTGCGCGACAAGCCGTCGAGGGCCGAGGCCCTGGTCCGACGCCGCTGACCACACCTGATCGGGACGATCAGCGACCGCCCCCGATTGTGACCAAGGACCAGGTCCGGGATACGGGAGCGCCTCTCACCGAGACCACTGCGCGCTGAATGGAGGTCGGCGCCTCGCATGGTCACAACAGGTCCTTCCCTTGAGTCACATGGGCACCACTGCCGAACGCTGAAACTGTTCGCGCGACAGCTCGGCAAGGCGGGCGCGAACCTCGTCCACGGTGGCCTCTCCGAACTGGATGTTGACAGAGAAGTTGAACTCGTCGCGTCCACGCATTGCCTCGTCGACGCCACCGGCAGTGAGATCGACGGCTGTGTACTCGAGGAGTTGTTGGTGATTGTATTTGCCTGTCGACACGAGTCGCTTCCATTCGGGCGTTCCGGGGTACGGTCGAAACTCGAAGACACTGGCCCGGAACCGTCCCGGGTGGCGCGCCGAAATACCCCACAAGTCATAGACCAGGCGCACAGTCTCCATTAACTCCTGGCGCGTCTCGGTCGGGAACCCGAGGATGAAGTATCCCTTCACGGAGATGCCGCGTTCCGTGAGCCTCCGGACGACTGCGCGGGTCATGCCAGACGTAATGCGCTTGCCCATATGCTTCAGCAGCCGCTCACTTCCCGACTCCACGCCGAGCGCAATTTCGCGACAGCCGTTGATCTTCAGTATCTCCAACATCTCGTCGCTCATTCGGTGGAGGATATTGATGCGTCCTGTGGCGTCCCAGACATACCGGCTTCCAGTGCCGGCCGCGGTGAAGGTGGTCATGCAGCGGCTGATGAAGCGCTCCTGGCCGAGGAACAAGTCATCGACGAAGCGGAAAGCCGTCACACCGAATCTTGTGTGCAGGTCCGCCATCTCCAGGAGGATGTTCTCGGGCGTGCGAATGCGGATTGCAATGTCCGGGTTGGCTGAGACGGCCGCACCACAGAAGGAGCAGTCATACGGACAGCCGCGACTACCCACGATATTTGCTTCCAGCCGCCCGTCACCAGCACGGTACGGGTCATCTGTCAGAAAAGTGCGGTCGACAAAAGGCAGGCTGTCAATGTCCGGCGCAAGGTGGTGCCCGGCGCCCATTCTGCCGCCTGTCACGGGCGTTTTCAGGATGGGATCCAGCCACATCACGCCCGGAAGCTCGGTGCGGTGGCTGCGGCTCTTCAGTAACTCGGCCACTCGTGTCTCACCCTCGCCAAGGACCAGAGCCGCGCAGCGCTCGAACCGCGGATCCGTCAAGGCCTCAGTCGGCATAGCCTTGGCCTGGTGACCGCCGAGCATGACGTTGATCGACGAATTGAGTCGCGAAGCGATGCGGGCGCTTACCTCGTACGTCGGCGCGAGCAGGTTGAATCCGGCCCAGCGCGGGGACAGTTGGTTGACGAGTTGCGCGGTCTGGTCAAGTCCGAGCCCCATGGCTTCCGCATCAATGACTCCGACGTTGAATCCCTGTTGTTTGGCGTACGTCGCGATGTAGCCCATGCCAAGCACGGGCAACGTGAAGTCGTTCACGCGCGGCCGAAGACTATAGTCGCGCAGAGGAGCATTGATGAACAAAGCGTCGAGCGGGCGAGAAAGATCTGCGCCTGCAGCGGCGCGGTCAGCCGATATCTCCATGTTTAGAACCCCAAGCGAGTGTCAAAAGCGTGAGCGAGCGAAGGTGGTCGCCAGCGAGCTCACGCCAGGCCCGACCGAAAGATGGTTCATCGGCCGGCCAGTCGTGTGCGGGCGCAGCCCGCTTGGCCCAGGTCCGCACCGCAAGGTCAGAGTAGGGGTAGAGGGACCAGTCATTACTCCAGTCGGCCACGGCAGCGTGCGCGGTCCATGGACCGATACGTGGCACTTCCTGGAGTTCAGCGATGAGCGATTCGGGTGCGAGGCTCTGCCATTTTGCGCCGTGGTCCAGATAGGCCGCGGCAGCCGCCTTTAATGGGTGGCGCTTGAATGCCATTCCGATCGAGCTGAACTGGTCATCTCCCAATGACAGGACAACTTCCGGCGTCGGGAATAGAGCATACGAAGTTCCGTCCAGAAGGTCAATCTGCTCACCATGCGCTCGACAGAAGGCACGGTAGAGCTTTTTTGACTGCCCAGCGCGAATTACCTGCCGAATCACCGACGTACCGATTGCATCCCACAGGTCCGCATTTCGAAAGCGTCCGACCGAACCCAGTGAGTGCAGTGACGTTGCCAGTTCAGAAACACTGATACATGCCGACGAAATCGTGAAGACATCGCCCATGGGCTCGGCCCCAGTTCCGCTCAGGCGGGAAAACGTGGGCTTGCCGCTCCTGAGCGTCACAAGCCAACGGCTAGCGTCCAACGCAAAAACGCGCTGAACACATCCGTCGGCCTGCTGCCAGGAGGCATGCTCAGTCATCATGAAGTCACAGGCGTCATACATGGCGATGAAGGCTCCGAACGATTGATCTTGGAGTATTGGGTGGGGCGATTATCTCATAGCGCTTCCCCTCTCATAGTTGTCATTAATATTGTGGACGTGTCCACAATCCAGGTCACGTCAAAACTGGCTTCTGCCGGCCGCATCTCGTTGCTCGATGCCACAATCACGCGCCTCATTCCGCCGGATCATGGTTACTCGAACTGCCAAATCGCGCTCGCCCAATCTCCCGACATGATTTGGCGATCCGACCCACCCGACGTTGGGTCCCGTTCCGGCGCCGGCCGATTCCCAGACGCCGGAACGGGTGATCGTGGCGCCGGAACAGCTCACGGAGGTGCTGCCAACTGCCGGCCCGGCGGCTGGGTCTGCGCGGCGATGGCGCGTTCGGCGACGTCGTACGCATCGAGAAGGTCCCCGAGCGCGAGGTCGAGATGATGGGCAGCGTCCGGTAGCCGGTCGCGAAGGTCGCCGTGGAGGCGGCTGACCGCTTCGACCGCCGCGGCCACCTGGTTCCGAGCCTGACGAATATCGGCTCCGGGCGTGGCGGCACCGAGGGCGGCGGCATTCACGTCATCCGTACTCATCGATTGACCATGTCCTCACGTGGATGACCGGTCGATCCGCGGGCGGATGCCGGTTCAGGCCGGGGGTCGTGCAACGCAGCAGTGTTCGCGGCGTGGTTCCAGCGTGTCGCGGGTCGGTCTGCGCGGACAACGGCGGAAACGGGGCAGACGGGCGGCGGCCATGGGGCAGAGCGCGGCGGTCCCGCAGCCGACGTGCGGGCCCGACCAGAAGCCGGGGCCCGACCAGGAGCCGGGGCCCGACCAGGAGCCGGGGCCCGACCAGGAGCCGGGGCCCGACCAGGAGCCGGGGCGCGGCCGGGCGCCGGGGTCTGGGCCGGTGGGCCTGGCCCGAGGGGTGGCGGGTGGCCGGCCAGCAGCGGGAGCGACCGGGCGCCGGCCTCTGGGGAGGTGGGTAGGGTGCGTCGTCATGACGGGGGCACCGAAGCGAGGCATGCCGAATACGGCGCTGCGCGCGGCCCGGCTCGCGCGCTCGCTGAGCCAGGATGAGTTGGCCCGTGCGCTTCGCGAGGCGGGCTGGGCCGGTTGTGATCGGCGCACGGTGCAGCGCTACGAGAGCGGCGCGGTCCGCCGCCCACAGTTCGCCGCGCGGCGTGCCCTGCTCGCGGTGCTCGGGTTACCGTGGGATGAGTTGGGCTTCCGGGGCACCGTTGAGCCTCCCGGGCCGCGTCCAGAGGCTCCCCCAGCCGCCCCGGAAGGAGATGACGACGTGCGCCGCCGGACCTTCGGGCTGAGTATCGCCGCAGCCGCGATCGCCGGTCCACACCTCCTGGACGCGGAATCCGCTCAACGATCCAGTTCGGAAGCTCTTCGCCACGGCCTCGTCGGCAGCCTGGGCGCGGATGCCGTGACGGAAGAGTGGGAGGCGATCCGCGACGAGTACGCCATCCGAATCGTGTGGTTCCCCGCGTCCGTCGTCCTTCCCGCGCTCTTGGACGACCTCGCCCATTTCCAGAGCACCGTCGCACAATCAGATGATGGTGAACGAACGAGTCTGTGCCGCATCGGTGTTCACCTCGCCGGCCTCACCGCGTGGGCTTTCGCGTCTCTCGATCACGGCCAGACCGCTCGATGGTGGCGCCTCGCCCACCATCTCGCCGACCGCGCAAACCACCCCGATGCTCAGGTGTGGGTGACCGCCCAGGAGGCGATCATGGCGCTGTACCAGCCGACATTTCCGCTCCACCTCACGCGGCAGTGGATCGCCGACGCGTCCCCGCTGGCCAACCGGTTGCCGGCCTCGGCGGCCACAGCGTGGTTCCATGCCGTGGCCGCGCAGGCCGCCGGGATGGATTCCGACGAGACCGGAGCCGTCCTTGCGCTGAGCCGCCTCACCCGCACCGTCGATCAGCTGCCATCGACGGTAACCAGTGCCCGGTCCTCGTTCCTCGGGTGGCCGGAGACCCGGCTCGACTACGCCGAGAGCTTCACCTACGCCCACCTTGGGCGCTACGAAGCGGCGGCGGCGGCTCAAGACCGGGCGCTGGCCGCGCTCCCGGCGGACGCCGTCCGGGAACCGGTGAAACTCGAGTTGCAGCGCGCTCTGTGTCTGGCCACCGCCGGTGACGCCGCAAGCGCCGAGCGTCATGCCGTACGACACCTGTCCCGAATCGACCCGTCGATGACGCACAACCTCGTGATCGCCAACCTCACCTCCCGGGTGGTCGCGGCACTTCCCCCGGGTCGGCGCACCGACGAGGCGACGTACCTCCGCGACCACCTCCAGCCGCCATCGCCAGCCAGCAGGAGCACGCCATGAGCCCACCCCCCGCCGGCTACACAATCTCGCTCCTCTCCGCGGACGAGGCGACCCAGATTGTCGACACCCTCCTCGTGCCCCTCTGGGAGGACGTCTACGCGGCTCAGGCCGCCACCGACTCGTTCCTCAGCACACCGCGCTTCCTTGATCGGTTTCACGGCTACGCCGCAGCTCCGGGGTTCTCGCTGGTCACCGCCCGCACTGCGGAGGACGGGCGGGTCGTCGGAGTCGCCTTCGGCTACACCCTCCAACCGAATGCCCGCTGGTGGAACGGATTACGGACCTCCGTCCCCGACGGGTTCACCGACGAAGACGGGCACCGGACCTTTGCGATTAACGAGTTGATGGTCACGCACGGCGAGCGCCGCCGCAGAGTCGCCACCGCCCTGCACGACGCGCTCCTTGCCCCGCGGCCGGAATCTCGCGCCACGCTGCTGGTCGACCCCGAGAACACTCCGGCCCGACGCGCATATGTCGCCTGGGGGTGGCATCCGGTCGGCAGCCTGAAGCCGTTCCCCGACTCCCCCACCTACGAGTCGATGACCCTGCCGCTCCCGCTGTCCGCCTCGCGTCCCCACGCGTCGTCGCGACCCCTCGGTGCAGGTCAGCGAGGCGAGGCGCGGAGGTAGGCGAGGACGGCGAGAACCCGACGGTTGTCGTCATCCGAGGGAGGCAGGGCCAGTTTGTCGAAGATGCCGCTCACGTGCTTCTCCACCGCGCCACCGCTCACGCGGAGCCGCTCGGCGATGGCGGCGTTCGACCGGCCCTCAGCGAGCAGGCCCAGCACGTCACGCTCGCGAGGGGTGAGCCGGTCGAGCGGGTCCGACGAGCGGCGAACGAACAGTTGTGCCACCACCTCAGGGTCGAGAACCGTTGCACCGGAAAGCACTCGGTGCGTCGCGTCGACCAGTTCCGCCACGCTGGCGACGCGGTCCTTGAGGAGGTAGCCGACCCCGCCAGCACCGTCGCCGAGCAGCACGTCGAGGTGGGCGACGGTGACGTGCTGCGACACCACCAGCACCGGCGTGCCCGGCTGCTCGGCGCGCACCGCCACCGCCGCCCGCAACCCCTCGTCGATGAATGCTGGGGGCAACCGCACGTCGACCATGACTAACTCGGGTGGGTCGCTGCGCACCGATGCGAGCAACGCCTCGGCGTCCCCGACGGCACAGGTGACCTCGTAACCTGCCTCACCGAGCAGCCGAACCAGCCCTTCACGAAGGATGACCGAGTCCTCGGCGAGCGCGACGCGAGGCCGTCGCACGTCAGCCGGCTCGTCGGGACCTGCCATCGCACGCACCGGCGTCGCGGCCTCCGACGCCCCGGGGCGCTCCATGCCCCGCGCCGAGGAGCCGGGGGTCGGCGGGCGCGGCGTCGTGCCGCCGGTCGTCACGTTCATCACCGTTCCATCTCGTCGTCGGTCGGCGAGCGTGTCAGGCCGTGCCGGTGCCGTCAACCACGGGCAGTTCGGCGGTCACGGTCGTGGGTCCGCCCATCGGGCTGTCGACCATCACTCGGCCGTCGAGGCCGCGCAGTCGCTCGCCCAACCCGTCGAGGCCGTGGCCCGGAACTGAGCAGGCGCCGCCGACCCCGTCGTCGGCGACGATGACGCGGACGGCCGCGTCATCGGCGACCACCTCGACCCGGCAGGATGACGCGCCACTGTGCTTGGCCACGTTGGCGAGGCACTCGGCGACCACGAAGTACGCGGCCCGCTGCGCCTCCGCGGACAGGTCCGCGCCGCCGTCGCCGACATCGACCGGCGTCGGCACCGAGCTGCGCGCGGCCAGTGCGCGCAGGGCCGCGGCGAGGCCCTGCTCGGTGAGTTCGGGAGGCGCGACCCCGCGGGAGAGCCCGCGTAACTCGGTGAGGGTGTCGCGCGCCTGAACCGTTGCGCTCGTGACGAGTTCGCGCGCGCCGGCCGGGTCGTCGTCGATACGACGTTCGGCAAGGTCGAGGTCCATGGCGATGCGGAGGAGCCGCTGCTGGGGCCCGTCATGGATGTCGCGTTCGAGCCGGCGGAGTGCCGCACCCTCGGCGGTGGCGGCGGCCCGGCGGCTCTGCGCCAAGGCAGCGTTCCGCGCGCGAAGTCGCCCGGCGTCACCGACCAGGACAGCGTCGGCAGCGCCTGCCTGCGCGGCCGTCAGTCGGGTCATGACCGCTGGGAGGGTGTACAGCGCCAGCACCCCGAGAGACACGTAGAGCACGGTGTCGCCGACCGGCGACGGGCGGCCACCGAGCAGCGAGACGAGCCCGCTGCTGTCACCGGGCAGCAGCCACGCCCAGACCGGATATGCAACACCACCGACGGCCGCGGCAGCCCAGGACAGGCCCGTCACGAACGTGAGTATTGCGACCGGGAACCCGACGAACGCCTGGGCGAGGTCACGATAGGCCGCCCGGTCACCGATGGTGGCCGCCCCCCAGCGCCCGGTGCGCAGCCCCGGCGGGATGACGACTGGGCGGCCGAGAACGGTTGCCGCAGAACGACGTTCATGGTCACCAAACCATCGCAACAGGCGCAGGAAACCAGCGCCGACGGGGATGCCGACCGCGACCACCAGAGTCGAGAGCGACACGGTGATGCCAACCACGGCGACAACGAAGGCGGCGATCGAGGCCGCCATCCGAGCGGCGGCGTGGCCGAGCTGGTGCGGAACGTCGCGATACCGGTGCATGAACTGGTTCACGTCGACCATCCTCCGGGTCACGATGCGCCGATGGCATGGGGGCCCGCAGCGCCGCCATGGTAGGGACAACCCCCGGGCCGAACCGCCGTTCGCCCCCGGGCCAGGCGTACTCGCCGGCCCGAGGCTGGTCACCACACCCGACATCGAGAGGAATACCTCATGACCACGCTTGCCCGACCGCCCGTCGCCCCTGCGGTTGCCGCACATTCTCGTGGCCTCACCCGGTTCTTCGCCGCCGCCTTCGCGGTCACCTGGGGCATCGGCGCGCTGCTGGTGCTGGCCGGGCCGCAGGTGGAGGCCCTGACCGGTGAGTTCAGCACCCGTCATCCGCTCTACTACCTCG
>JBOFLG010000122.1:0-33921 GCA_051657745.1 Dermatophilaceae bacterium
TCTCCGGACGGGTCGAACCAGCCGTCGTATCCGCGGACCGACGGGGTGGGATCTTCTCGAATTCGCTGGAGACCACCGGGCCACGGCGTGCCGACCAACTTCTCCAATGCGGGAATTCCAGCCTGGACCTTATCGTCCACGAAATCGAGCCACTTCTGGTCGTCGGGATAACCGACCAGGAGAACCTCGGTGTCTGACACCATGACCGGGCGCTCCTCGACCTGGGCGGGGTCCCGGAGCGACACCACCGCCCACGATCCGCCGGAATCATCGACGGCGGTCAGGCGGTGGGTTGCGGTGCTCCCAGACTCCGTACTGGTGAAGTCGTCCCGGCTGCTGTCAAATTTCATCGCCGACGGAGCGACCACCTCGACCCGGTTACTCCCGGAGTCCCCGAATCCATACACCGCAAAGGTGGCGTATCCCGGGCCGACCCGAGTCGTGTCGCTCGACCGCGGCGTGGCGCCGGGAGCATCGAAGGTGAGTTCCACGATACGGCGCTCACCGTAGGTCAACCGGGGGAAAGAGATGCGCGCCAGCCGCGTACTCGGGTCATCGGTGCGGCGAAGCGACACCGCGAGGCTGCGCTCACCACTGCGAGCGCGCACATTGGTGGCTCCGGCGGGCACCGGCACGGTGTAACTGTCGAAGTAGTAGAAGACGACGCCGGATGACGTGCTCCGGTTGGGGCTGATGTTCTCGAGGTCAATGGTCACCGTGGCACGCACGGTGGTGCGGGTGGCATCGACGACATACCGGCTCGTCGCTTCGGTGTCCAGACCTTCCTCGGCAATTGCGGGCGGGCTAGTGAGCATCACCCCGGCGATGACCAGCGCGGCCCCGACGACTCCCGTCGCCCAACGCCTGTCCCGCATCGGCCACACTTCCTGTCCTATCGATCCCCGCAGCACCCCACCAGACTGTATTCGGGCGCACGCCGTCCATGCCGCACCGTGGCCCAACCGTGACCTCCCGGAAGCGTGGAGTTGGTCGCGTCCTATCGCCGAGCCGGCGCACCGCTCACCCATCGTGGACCCAGCGTGGCGAAGCCCGGAGGCAGGCGAGATCCGCCCCGGGGCCGGGCGGTGGCGGGCGTTAGGCCGGGAGTCGGTAGCGGGTCCCGCCATCAAGCGGCTCGAGCAGCCCGTCCTCGACGAGCGAGGCCAAGCAACGGTCGACCTGGGCCGCATCGACAGCCGTGACTGCGGCCCGTTCCAGCTCGGCCCGGGGGCGTGGACCGGCAGCGTCCCGCAACGCCTGGAGCACCGCGCCGCGCACCTGCCGGTCGGTGCCATGCCAGGCCTGTCCACGCCGCCGCGGCCCGACGTCGGGCGGGCTGTCGGCCGCCACCCACGCGCAGTGGTCGCGCACCGGACAGCCGCCACACTGCGGGGCCTGGGCCCGGCAGACCAGGGCACCAAACTCCATCATCGCGACATTCCACACAGCCGACTCGGCGTCACCCGCCGGCAGCACGGATGCCGCGAGCGCCACCTCGCGCGCGGTCACGGCCGGGGCGGCCTGCGCGCGCCCCCCGAACAGCCGCGCCAGCACCCGCCGCACGTTGGTGTCGACCACCACGGCGCGCTGACCGAACGCGAACGCGGCGACCGCGGCAGCGGTGTAGGCGCCCACCCCAGGAAGAGCGCGTAGTGCAGCCTCGTCATCCGGCACCTCGCCGTCGTGGCGCTCGGTGATCGTGACCGCGGCCTCCCGGAGCCGTAGTGCCCGCCGCGGATAGCCCAGTCGACCCCATGCACGCACCACCTCTCCGGGCGGCTCGGCGGCGAGATCCTGCGGTGTCGGCCAGCGCGTCATCCATTCGTGCCACACCGGAGCCACCCGGGCCACCGGAGTCTGATGCGACATGAGTTCCGACACGAGCACCCCCCACGGTGTGGTGGCGGGATGGCGCCACGGCAGCGCCCGCCGGTTCGCTGCGTACCAGAGCGGCAGCCGGTCGTGCAGGACAGCGAGCAGGACAGGGTCGATGGCGGGGGAAGACACAGAGGATGACGCTGACGCGCCGCTAGACGTACCGCTCGAGGATGCTCGACTCGGCCAGCCGTGACAGCCCCTCGCGAACCAGCCTGGCCCGACCCTCGCCGACACCATCGACGTCCATCAGGTCTTCGATGTTTGCGGCGAGCAACTTCTGCAGGCTGCCGAAATGCCCGACCAGCCGGTCGACAATGGTGCCCGGAAGACGTGGGACCTTCGAAAGCAGCCGGTATCCCAGTGGGCTGACCGAGGAGTCGAGTGAGTCGCCGACCACGGTAAAGCCGATCGCCCGCGCTCCGGCAGAGGGGTCGAGTAGCTCCGTGGAGTCGATGGCTGTGAGGTTGGCGACCGCCTCGGCCAGGGCATACGAGCCTCGCGCCTCGGCAAGGTAGTCCCGGATGACGAGACCCAGGTCATCGGAGAGCCCGCCGGTAAGTTCCTCGAGTTGCAAGCTGAGCAGGCGGCCGTCCGTGCCGAGCTGGACGACGTAATCGGCGATCTCATCCTTGATGCGCCGCACCATCTCAAGGCGTTGCAGCACGTTAGCGACGTCGCGGACGGTGACCAGGTCTTCGATCTCGAGCGCGGACAGCGTGCCGGTGACCTCATCAAGGCGCGACTTGTACCGTTCCAGGGTCCGCAGGGCTTGATTGGCCCGGGACAGAATGGCGCTGGAGTCCTCGAGCACCACCCGCCGACCGCCCACGTAGAGCACGATGATGCGCATCGATTGACTCACCGAGACCACAGGGAATCCGGTTTGCTTGGCGACGCGCTCGGCAGTGCGGTGCCGGGTCCCCGACTCGCTGGTCTCGATTCGGGCATCAGGGACGAGTTGGGTGGCCGCGCGGAGGACTCGGGTGACCTCGCGGTCGGTAACGATGGCGCCATCCATCTTGGCGAGTTCGCGCAGCCGGGTGGCCGAGAACTCGACATCGAGGGGGAAGCCGCCCGTGGAGACCTGCTCGACGATCCGGTCACTGCCCAGCACGATCAGGGCGCCGGTACGGCCACGGAGGATGCGCTCCAGACCGTCCCGTAACTCCGTTCCCGGTGCAACTGCGGCCAAGGTGGCGCGGAGCAACTCGTCATCGGTAGGCGCGGTGGCCACGAACACCTCCTCCACGGGAACGATCCCCCAGCCCGGAGCGGAAGAGGTAGTTCCCCACCATCCTATCCAGCGGTCGGTGGCAACTCGGCCACTACCCGGCACCGGCGGCGTCAGCACCCACCGACCGCGAGGCTCTGCGAGGGTTCGCGGGCTCCACCTCACGTGGTGCCAGCGCGGTCGTCACGGGCCAGCACGACGGCATCCAGGACCGTGCCGACCTCCACGACCCGCATGCCGTCGGGCACCGGGCCTGCGCCCAGGACTCCGACCGGAGTGACCGCTCGGGTGAAGCCGAGCCGAGCCGCCTCCGCGAGCCGGCGGTGCGCGCCAGTGACCGGGCGAACCTCTCCGGCAAGCCCGACCTCGCCGAAGGCGACCGTGCCGGCCGGGAGTGGGCGGTCGGTCAGAGAACCGGCCAGAGCGAGCGCGGCGGCCAGGTCGACGGCGGGCTCGCTGAGCCGCACCCCACCGACGGTGGCGAGATAGACGTCGTGGTTGCCGATCGGCGCCTCGGCCCGGCGGGCCAGGACCGCCAGCACCATGTCGACACGGCGGGCGTCGAGACCGGAGGTGGACCGTCGCGGGCTCCCTCCACCACCGGGAGCCACCAGCGCCTGAACCTCGGTGACGAGCGGCCGCCGACCTTCAAGTGCGACCGTCACGCAGGTGCCGGGAACGGCGACAGTCCGGCTGGAGAGGAACAGCCCACTCGGGTCGGCGAGCCCGACGATGCCGACATCGGACAGGTCAAAGCAACCGACCTCGTCGGTGGGGCCGAACCGGTTCTTGACCGCGCGAACCAACCGCAGCCGCGAATGCCGGTCGCCCTCGAACTGCACCACGACATCGACAAGGTGCTCCAGCACCCGCGGGCCGGCGATCGAACCATCCTTGGTGACATGACCAACCAGCAAGACCGCAGCGCCCCGCTCCTTGGCGACTCGGATGAGGGATGCCGCGACCTCGCGTACCTGGGCGACGTTGCCGGCGGCACCCTCGACCTCGGCACTGCAGAGGGTCTGCACCGAGTCGACCACGACCACGTGCGGGTCGAGCTGCTCGATCTGCGCGAGCACCGTGGCCAGGTCGGTTTCGCTGGCGAGGTAGAGGGCACGGGCCATCGCCTCGATGCGCTCCGCTCGCGCGCGGACCTGGGCGGCCGATTCCTCACCACTGACGTAGAGCACCCGCCGTTCACCGTCGTGGCCGGTACGCGCGGCTCGGGCGGCGACGTCGAGCAGCAAGGTCGATTTGCCGATGCCCGGCTCTCCGGCCACCAGAACCACAGCGCCGGGCACCACCCCTCCACCGAGAACCCGATCGAACTCGGGGACGCCGGTTGGGCGCGCCTCGGCGTGGCTGGCATCAACGTCACCGATCGGCAGGACCGGACGCGCTGTGGACGCCGCCACGGTGCGACCTGCCGGGGCCCCGCCCATCTCGGCAACCGACCCCCACGCCTGACACTCACCGCAACGCCCCACCCATTTCGCGGTCTGCCAGCCGCACTCCGCGCACCGGAACCCGGAGCTCAGACGCGAGGAACGCTTCGACGATATGGGCATGACCACCACGCTAGGCGGGCGCACTGACACTTGGGGCCGCGGCACCACCGCCCGGTCCGCGAACAGCGGCCACTCGTCATCCGGCCTACCCAGGGGGCTGCACTGGCGCCAGGTCAGCAGTCGGTGTCGGCGCGACTGGGTGCTCATTCCCGGTGCGTCGGATGGCCTCGTTGACAGCGTCCGATAGTGACAGCCCCCTCGCCTCCACCAGGGTGAGAACAGCCATCGTCGCGTCGGGGTCGAGGTCTACGGTCACCTGCATGGGCTTAGCATGCCGCGCACCGGAACGTACCGCGACACTGCGCCCCCACGAGTGGGCCGCGCCCGACCCGCGCCGCCCTGCACCTCGCCGGTCGTGGGCCGGCCAGCGAGACGACGGGACGGAGCACTCGGGCGTCGCGCGAGTGGTCGGGGTGACCTCGAGAAAGCCCCGGACCACGATGGTCCGGGGCTCCCCACACGGATGCCGCTGGTGCGGCATCCGGCATGGTCAGCCGGCGATGACGACCAGCCGGATAGTCGCCTGAACGTCAGGGTGCACGCGGACGAGCGCGGTGTGCTCCCCCACGGTGCGGATTGGGTTGGGGACCTCGATGCGCCTCTTGTCTAGCTCCGGCCCACCGGCCGCGCGCACGGCCGCGGCGACGTCTGCAGTGGAGACTGCACCGAACAGGCGACCGCCCGAGCCAGCATGGGCGGTGACCCGCACCGGCGTGCTCTCCAGGTTGCCCTTGATCGAGGTCGCTTCCTCGAGCGACTTCACCGCCCGCACCTCACGGCCACGGGCGAGCGCATCGACCTGTTTCTGGCCGCCCTTGGTCCACGCCGTGGCGAGGGCCCGACGGAACAGGAAGTTGCGAGCGTAGCCGTCCTTGACGTCGACGACGTCACCGGCAGCGCCGAGGCCGGAGACCTCGCTGGTGAGGATGACTTTCATGATTTCTTCTTTCGGTCAAACCCGCACCGGGTCCGCGCAAGGTGGCCGAGACGGGTACCGCGACTGGCGTGGGCGGAAGGAATGCGGATCCCACGCGACGCGTGGGTGGACGTCATTGGGGTTGTTAGCGGGACGAACTGGAGTACGGCAGCAGCGCCATCTCGCGCGCGTTCTTCACGGCATTGGCGATGAGGCGCTGCTCCTGCACTGAGACACCAGTGACTCGACGGGCGCGAATCTTGCCGCGGTCGGAGATGAACTTGCGCAGTAGCGCCGCGTCCTTGTAATCGATGTTCTCGACTTTGGCCGCTTTGAGCGGGTTGGCCTTCTTCTTGGGCTTGCGGATGACGGGCTTGGCCATCGTGGTGCTCTCCTTCTGCCGGCTGTGGTGACCAGCGGACGAGCCCTGGGGTCCCAGGGATGGTGTGGTTTATCAGATAGTGGTGACGCCGGCGCCGAGTGGGTGCGACGCCCGTGGATCGTGGAGCAAACGCTAGAACGGCGGCTCGTCGTAGGCCGGTGCCTGGCCCCAGCCGCCGCCCTGCTGGCCGCCGGCGGGTTGACCTTGCGGCTGCTGCGGAGCCTGCTGTCCAGCCCAGCCGCCCGGCCCGCCGCCCTGAGGTGCCGACCCGCCGCCCTGAGGTGCCGACCCGCCGGTCGCCCAGGGGTCCCGCTGCTGGTTGCCGCCGAAGCCGCCACCGCCGCTTCCACGCTCAGCCTTGGTGATCTTCGCGGAGGCATACCGCAGCGACGGGCCGACCTCATCGACGTCGAGCTCGACGACGGTGCGTTTCTCGCCCTCCTTGGTCTCGTACGAGCGCGACTTCAGCCGACCCGTGACGACCACGCGGGTGCCGCGGTTCAGCGACTCAGCGACATTCTCGGCGGCGTCACGCCAGATGGCGCAGCGCATGAAGAGAGTCTCGCCGTCCTTCCACTCCTGCGACTGCCGGTCGAGCGTGCGCGGCGTGGACGCCACGGTGAAGTTCGCGACGGCCGCGCCGGAGGGCGTGAACCGCAATTCGGGGTCGGCGGTGAGGTTGCCGATAATGGTGATGGTGGTCTCGCCTGCCATGAGCTGGTCCCTTCCGAGTGATGTCTCGTGCGGTCGTGGACCGTGGGCTCAGGCGCCGGGGCGCATGAGCTTGGTGCGCATGATCGACTCGCTGAGGCCAAGCTGGCGGTCGAGTTCCTTGGCGGTGGCCGGCTCGGCGGTGAAGTCGACGACGGCATAGATGCCCTCAGCCTTCTTCTTGATCTCGTACGCGAGTCGTCGACGACCCCAGATATCGACGTTGTCGACGGTGCCGCCGTCCTTGGTCACGACCCCGAGGAACCGGTCAAGTGAGGGCTGAACGGTTCGGTCGTCGAGCTCGGGGTCGAGGATGACCATGAGTTCATACTGACGCATGCGATAACCCGCCTCCTTTGGTCTATAGCGGCCACGGTCTTTCCGTGACAGGAGGGTATGCACTGGCGCCGACGTGGCCGTGGAGTCGTCCACCGGCCCGGCGCAACCGCATCAGCGTAGCGGCGCCCTGGTCGTGCGCCCAATCCGACACCGCAGCGGGACGGTCCCAGAGTGCACCGACCGGGCGACCGCTGGATCTACAGACAGCCTGCCGCCCGATTCCTCCGGACTTCCGGGGGAGCGGGTGGTCCGCACGCAGTGGGTCGCGACCGACTGAGCACCGACTCGGCAGCGTCACTCGTCGGGCGAATCACGCCGGTTACGACGTTCCTCGTCCGGAGCAGGCGAGATGATCTCAGTGGCCGATGGCGACGGCGGTGGCCGGGTACGGGTACGGGTACGGGTCGGTCGAGGCCGGGTGGGCTCTGGAGCTGGCGAGAACGTCGGTGGCAGCACCGTCGGATCATCGGTGGGGTTGCCCGTGGGTCCGTCGGTGGGAGGGTCGGACTGGTTCGGCTCGTTGGGTTCTGGCTCAGGATCATCGGGCACCGGTGGCGGCGGCGGCGGGTCAGCGTCCCGGTTGATGTTGGCCGGCTCCGGGAACTCGACTTCCTCGGTACCGTCGAGCGCGGCCTCCATGTAAGCGGTCCAGATGCGCGCTGGGAAAGTGCTACCGGTGATATTTCCGGAGGAGGGGAGGTCCTCCATTTTCAGCTCCTCGCCCTTGGCGCCCGAGCGGTATAGGCCGACTGCGGTGGCGAGTTGTGGCACGTAACCGTCGAACCACGCGGAGCGGAAGCTCTCGGACGTGCCGGTCTTGCCCGCGGCCGGCCGGCCGAGGTTGCGCCCGATGTACCGAGCGGTGCCGTCCTCGACCGGTGCCCGCATCGCAGTGATGACATCGGCCATGAGGTCGCGGTCGAAGACTTGGTCGGTCCGGGGGACTACATCGACACTTGGCGCGCGGTTAGCGTCGGGAAACCGGATCTGCTTCACCAGGTAGGGCTCTGCGCGGACTCCCTGTGCGGCGATCGTGGCGTAGGCGTTGGCCATGTCCATGACCGTGACATAGTCGGTTCCCAGCACATTGGCCATATTGCTCTCGAGCTTGCTCCGCACCCCGGCGTCCTCGGCGGCCTTCTTGGCCTTCTCCGGGCCGGTTTCGATGTTCATCTGGGCATACACGGTGTTGACCGAATTCTCGGTGGCCTTGATGACGCTGATACGGCCGAAGGAGTCGTCGTCGAAGTTCTTTATCCTGCCGCGTCGCTCGTCCTCGGTAAGGCCATCGTCGCTGGCGAACTCGTCGAAGAACTGGGGGCTCTCCCCGTCGAACCTGGTGCGAAGGCTGATCTCCTCACTCTGCAGGGCCGCGATGAGGGTGAAGATCTTGAACGTGGACCCGGCTTGCATCTTGTCCTGGGTGGCGCTGTTCTGCGGCCGGGTGGCGAAGTCGCGGCCACCGTAGAGCGCCACGATGGCGCCATCCCCCGGGGTGATCGACACCAGCCCAGCGTGGATGTCCTTCTCTTTCGGCCGCCGTTTGCTGATCGCCTCGGTGGCCGCGCGCTGCTTGGCGAGGTCGATGGTCGAGATCACCCGCAGGCCGCCGCGCTGGATGTCGATGTCGGTGAGTTTGTGCTTATTCACCAACTCCCGCTTCACCACATCGACCACATACCCGATGACCCCGCCCTGGGAACGGGGCTTGTAGGGCTTGAACGCGGTGGCCGGGAACGTTGCCGTGGCTCGCTCGGCGGGTTCCAACCAGCCTTCGCGGACCATGGCGTCGAGAACGAGGCCGGATCGCTCCTCGGCGTTCGCCGCTTGCTCCTCGCCGATGCCGGGGTCGTAGAGCGAGGGCCCACGGATGACGGTGGCGAGGAACGCGCCTTCGGCCGGCGTGAGCTTCGAGACGTCCTTGCCGAAGTACGCCTTGCTCGCGGTCTGGATGCCATACGCGCCGCGGCCGAAATAGATGGTGTTGAGGTAGTTCTGCAGAATGCCCTGCTTCGACTGTTCCTGCCCGATTTTGATGGCGAGCAGGATCTCGCGAGCCTTGCGCTGGATGGTGCGGTCGGAGGTGAGGAAGTAGTTCTTGACGTACTGCTGGGTGATGGTCGACCCACCCTGGGTTGCCTCGCCACCCTTGACCGCCACCCAGACCGCGCGGGCGATACCCGTGGGTGAGACGCCACTGTTCTCGTAGAAGTCCTTGTCCTCGGCGGCGAGGAATGCGTTCTGCACGTGCTCGGGCACGCGGCGCAACTCGACCGACTCTCGGTTGCCCTCAGCGTCGGACAGCCGAGCCATCTCGGTCTTGCCGTCAGCGAAATACACGATCGACGCCTCCGCCGTGGCGCTGTCGTTCGCGTCCGGGACGTCGATCATCGCGTACGCGATTCCCACACCGATGAAGCCGAGCAGCGCAACCGCGAGTGAGGCCCACCCGAGGCGGGGCAGCCACATGCGCCACCACCGGTGCCGCCATGGACGCCGCCAGCCACCCGCTCGCTCGTGGCCGGACGGCGGCGGGTCGGCTCGGGTGCCGAACTCGGCACGGATGCGTGGCGCTCCCTGGCTCATGCTGCCTTCTGCTCAGTCGTGGTCGCGGGGGTCGTGGTCACGCCGGACGTGGGCGACACCGGCGCGCTGGTCAGTATGGACCCGAGAGCCGCTCCGCGTCGATAACGGTGGGGTACGACGCATCGGCGCCGACCCCGGCACCCTACTCGCTGTCCGATATATCGAACTGATATATCGCCGTGCTACGGTCACGCCTATCGGTGGCTCCCGGTTGATCCGGCAGACCTTTCACTCGTCATCCGTCAGACCTTCACCCGACGGCAGACCCGCCGACTGTATCATCGCCATCCGGCTTCGGCCGCCGACCGAGGAGGTGCCGTGGCCACTCGCCGCGCCCAACTGCTCGAGTTCGCCGTGCTCGGCCTGCTCCACGAGGGCCCGACTCACGGCTACGAACTGCGGCGGCGGTTGAACTCGGCCCTCGGGCCGTTTCGCGCACTCTCGTACGGAACTCTCTACCCGGCTCTGCGTGGGCTGCTCGAACGCGGCCTCATCGCACAGAGCGCCGACGGGGCCCTGGCCGCCGGGCGTCGCCCTCGGGTGGTCTACGAGTTGACCGCCGGCGGCAAAGAGCACTTCGCCGACCTCGTCGCCCGCTCCGACGCGTCGTGCTGGGAAGACGACGGCTTCGACGTCCGGTTCGCGTTCTTCGCCCGCACCGAGCGCGAGGTGCGGATCCGCATCCTCGAGGGGCGACGTTCCCGTCTCGAAGACGACCTCGAGCGGGTCCGTGCGCGCTCGCTCCGGCGGCGCGAGCGGCTCGACGCGTATACCGCGGCGCTCCAGCAACATGGCGAAGATCGCACCGAGCGCGAGGTGCGCTGGCTGAGCGAACTCATCGACGCCGAGCGACGTCATCCCAACGACCCCGGCCCCCAGCCGTAGGAGCGCGGCGCGCCTCTACTCAGACGCACCGTCATCCGTCAGTCCCCGTTCCCGACCACCACCAGGAGCATCACCATGAGTTCCATCCGCGTCGCCATCGTCGGCGTCGGCAACTGCGCATCATCGCTTGTGCAGGGCGTGCACTACTACCGAGACGCCGACCCGGCCACCACCGTCCCCGGCCTCATGCACGTGCAGTTCGGCGAGTACCACGTGCGCGACATCGAGTTCGTCGCCGCGTTCGACGTCGACGACAAGAAGGTCGGCAAGGACCTTGCCGAGGCGATCAATGCCTCAGAGAACAACACCATCACGATCGCCGAGGTACCGACCGCCGGTGTGGTGGTGCAGCGCGGCCCGACTCTGGACGGCATCGGCAAGTACTACCGGATGACGATCGACGAGTCCGGCGCCGAGCCGGTCGATGTGGTCGCCGCGCTCCGCGACGCCCAGGTCGACGTCCTGGTGTCCTACCTGCCGGTGGGTTCGGAAGAGGCCGACAAATTTTACGCCCAGTGCGCGATCGACGCCGGCGTGGCATTCGTCAACGCACTGCCGGTGTTCATCGCCTCCGACCCGGAGTGGGCAGCCAAGTTCGAAGAAGCCGGGGTGCCAGTGATCGGCGACGACATCAAGAGCCAGGTGGGCGCGACCATTACCCACCGGGTCATGGCCAAACTATTCGAAGACCGTGGCGTGCAACTCGACCGCACCTACCAACTCAACGTCGGCGGCAACATGGACTTCAAGAACATGCTCGAGCGTGAGCGGCTGGAGTCGAAGAAGATCTCCAAGACACAGGCGGTCACCTCGAACCTCACCGGCTCACTCGCCGGCAAGATCGACGACCGCAACGTGCACATCGGACCCTCGGACTACGTTGCCTGGCTCGACGACCGCAAATGGGCCTATGTGCGCCTCGAGGGCCGCGCGTTCGGCGACGTGCCACTCAACCTCGAATACAAGCTCGAGGTCTGGGACTCCCCCAACTCGGCGGGCATCATCATCGACGCCATCCGCGCGGCAAAGATCGCCACGGACCGCGGGATCGGCGGCGCCTTGCTGTCCGCCTCCTCCTACCTGATGAAGTCCCCGCCGGAGCAGCGTCCCGACGACATCGGCCGCGCCCGGCTGGAGTCGTTCATCGCCGGCACCGAAGAGCGCTGACCGCATCTGGCGATCCTGCGCCGCAGGGGTGAGATTCGTCGTCGTGCCGACGTGTCTCACCCCGCGGCGTCCTCGCCGGGTCCAGCACGTGTCGGATGCCGACCGCTCGGCTTCCCAGGCGCCGGGGCGGCCCGTACGCACGGCCTGACCGCCTCCTCACCCGCGTGAGTACCGGTGTGTCACTGCCGGTTTCGCGCCGACATCGGGGCGAGTGGGCACCCCGACCACCTGAATCCGGACCTCGGTTGGGGCTCGGTTGGGCCTGGTCGTGGACGCCGGCCGGCCTGCCATCATGGTTCGAGGCCAGCGAGGGTCGGCTGCGCGCAACTCGCGTTTGCATGGTTCTGGTACTTGCCAGTGCATGGTTCTGGTACTCGTCCATGCATGAAAGCAGTACTGTGCTCATCGTGAGCGCAGATGACGTCCCGTACCGCCCGCGACTCATCGATTCGGTGGTTGCCGATGCACTCGGTGCCTTCGCTGCGGTGATGGTGGTCGGCCCGCGAGCGGTGGGAAAGACTACGACGGCGGCGCGCCTTGCGGCGCAGGTCGACGGTCTTGACGTTCCTGATGTTGCTTCGACCTACCGCGCTGACCCGGATGCCGCGCTTCGGCGGGCCCAACGCCCGCTCCTCATCGACGAGTGGCAGGAAGTCCCGGAGGTCCTGCCCGCGGTGAAGCGGGCAGTCGACCGTGATCGCACCCCGGGGCAGTTTCTCCTGACTGGCAATATCCGCGCCACAACGGACCTCTCGACGTGGGCTGGCACCGGGAGAGTCGTGCGCGTCGCGATGCACCCGCTCACCGAACGGGAGATCGCCGGCAATACCAGCGTCCGCAGCCCGCTTTCCCGACTCCTCCACATGGGCATTGACAGCGCCCCAGCACGGCTTCCTCGTCTCGATATCGATGACTACATCGGTCGTGCGTTTCGAGGTTCGTTCCCTGAGCTCGTCGTTGCCGATCGGACGTCCCAGCAACGACGACTGTGGCTGGACAGCTACCTCGACGACCTGGTCTCTCGTGACATGGCGTCCATCGACGCAGTGCGTGATCCTCAGCGTCTGCGCCGTTACCTCACTGCGTCGGCGTTGAATCTCGCTGGGCAGCCATCGCATGCATCGCTCATTCGGGATGCCGGGATCAACGCGAAGACGGCCAGCGCCTATGACAGCGCCCTGGCGAGCCTTGCCGTCCTCGACATCGTGCCTGCGTGGGCCTCACGTCGGCTCAAGCGCCTGACCAGGAGCGGCAAGCGATATCTCGTGGATACCGCGCTGGCCGCGGCGGCAGCTGGGGTCGTCGAGCATGACGTCATCCATGACGGGGACCTGCGAGGTCGATGGTTCGACGCCTTCGCAACTATGCAACTCCGGGCGGAGTTGGCTGCCCGGTCCCAACGCCCGGCTCTCCACCACCTGCGAGTTGAAGGGGGCCGCCACGAGGTTGACCTGGTGATCGACGCCGGTCGGCAGCGTCTGTTCGGTGTTGAGTTCAAAGCGGGCGCGGCTCCGACCAGGGAAGACGCTCGACACCTGTTCTGGCTGCGCGACGAACTCGGCGCGAACTTCGCCGGTGGAGTGGTGTTTCATACCGGCCAGGCCGTGGTCGAGCTCGGCGACCAGGTCGTCGCCCTTCCCCTCAGCGCTATGTGGGCCGACTGAACGCAGCGCGGCTGCAGCGGTCCTCGGCGGGCGGAGTTTCTGTGTGACTGCCGACGACAGTGCGGTGATGCGCCCTCGTGATCCGCACCCTCGTCGTGCAGGCCGGAGGTGAGCTCAGCGAACCGTGTCGGTGGCGTCAGGCCTGGGCTCCACGCCCGCACCGGGCCGAGCCTCGTCAGAAGGCGACGGCAGCGGCACCACCGTGGTCCGATCCGAGTCCGGTGACCTCTGGTCCTGGTCCTCGGAGGTGGGCTCACCAACAGTCGGCGAGCCGACTCCCTTGCCGACCGACCCCACGCCGTCCCCACCCAGGACGCGAGCGTGGACCGAAACGCTGCCCAGGACGTCGGCGGGCCAGTCCAACTGGATGTCTGCGGCAACCGAGCCGTCCGCGGCCGGCGTACCGACGCACACCAACGCTCCGCCGTCACGCTTCCGACAGGTGTCGAGGTCACCAGCAACCGCATCCCGGTCGACTTTTACCTGCTTCGGCGGGTCGATGACGAGCTCAACCTCGGTGGCCCGCTCGGGGACGTCGAACCGGACCGCGGCCGTGCGCTTCCCGTCATCCGTCGCTGCCGTGACTCCGACCCGAACCGGCAGATCCACGGGCAGAGTCGGGATGGCCGGCGCCACGGTGGCTGTCGGTCTGGACGGCGTCGCCGGAACCGCCGGCTCGCCGGGGGTCTGCACCGGGCCGGACGGGGTCTGGGACGGGTTCGCGCCAGACCCGGAGAGCCCACCAGTGCCGGGCAGGTCGCTTGGCCGCGGAGTGCTGGTCGCACTAGGGCCAGCCGTGGGAGGTTGCTCGGCCACCGGTGGCACCTCCGGCAACCCCTCGGGGCTGACACCGGGACGGGCGGCATCCGACCCTGGGTCACCAACCCCCGGCTGCGGCTCCGGCTCGAGCTGGTCGCGAGCAGGGCCCAGGCTAGGCGCACTACCGCGGGCGGAGACCGGGCTCTCGACGGCAGGGGTGGTCGACCAGATCGCCGTGGCCGCGACGAGGAAACTGGCCGCCAAACCGCCCCCGACCATCCACCGCGCCGCCTGATGCGGTGAGAGGGGCCGGCCGCTCGGCGGGTGCGGCACGATGTCGAGGTGCGTGCCGACGACCGGCGGCAACGTCCCGAGCAGTGGCAGCGTGGTACCGATTGCGAGCGGGGCAAGTAGTGGCAGCACCGCCGACGGCACGGCGTACTCGAGGTCACGTAGTTGATCGACGCGGCTCGCGCACCGGTGGCAGCCGGTGGCATGGACGAGAGCCTCGGATGACGTCACGCGCCCGGCGACCAGCGCCGGCAGTTCGGTGATGTACGAGCGGCAGGCCGGCACCACGGCATCGCGGGACACCAAGGTGGCGACGTACATCGCCCGAAGGTCGTCGCGCACCCTGGCGATCGGATCCCCGGTGGCGGTGGCCGACCTGCCGAGCCCCTGGCCGGATGCGAACCCGCCGGCGACTTCGCCCCACAATGCGGACCGCGAGTCATCGGGCAGCGCCGCGAACGCCTCGCGAAGCACGCTCTGCTCGAGCGCGTCAGCCTGCGGCTCACGACCTGCGGCATCGGGGTCGTCGAAAGCGGCTGGGTCATCAAGGATGCCGTCATGCGCTGCTGCATCGGCCGGCGAGGCAGCCGCCTGGGAGACCCGCCGCGCGAGCAGCAGGCTGAACGGATCGTCGGTGGCAGCGCCGTGGCACAGAGACCCGAGCAGGGCCGTAAACGCCTCGGCGGCCACGAACTCGGCGTCGTCGGAGCGGCCGCGCGCCACGTGCGCCGCGTGCACCCCGAACTGGTGGTACCGCACCCACAGTTCGGCCGCTGCGGTGGCGTCGGCGTCACCTCGGACCCTCCCGACCAGGTCGTCGTCGGTCGCCAACCGCGCGGGGGTGATCGCATGCGTCGTCATGCCCCACCTCCGTCACGCGTCGAATTCATGTCGGCCCCTGCTGCCTCGTCGGGCACCCGCAGATCCGGTCAGACACAGGCCGGGGCGGGGCGCCGTCAGCACCGATCTTGGCACGACGCCGAGAAGGGTCGGCACCAGCCGTTCGGCTGGTTCCGGCGTGTCCGAAAGGGTGAGCCCAGCGGTCAGGCGAAGGGGTGACGCAGATGCGGTGGTCGAGACCGGCCGTCTGCACTTTCCCTCCTGGGCGGGCGATGGCACCATTCACGGTGTGTCCGGGGGTGGAGCGGTATCAGCGGGCCCATGGGGGGCTCGTCCGAGCGATGCGATGGGAACCCAGCGCATCGACCCGGCCGCCGCCGGTCAGGACGAGGAGAAGCCCCAGCGCCGGCTCGGTGGCCGCCTCGATGCCATCGTCACGTTGTACTGCGTCATCGTCGCGGTGTTCGTGCTGGCACACGTGTTCGTGCCGCTCGACCAGGGCAACCAGTTCTTCCTCATCCTCTTCCTTGGTGCGTCCCTGCCTCTGGTCTTTGTCACCTACCGGGCTCGGCCAACCGCACCCGGGCTGGCCATTGCGCACGACAACCCTCGCCTCCCCGACTGGGTGCTCGCGCTGCTCGCGCTGCTGGTGTGCCTCTACCCCGTGCTGCCGGTTGCGCTGGGAGACAGCGGCGGTGGCTTCGACCCGTTCCTCGACCGCCAGGGCCAGCTGACCCCGGTCGACGTCGCGATGGGCGCCCTGCTGACCCTGCTCGTGCTCGAGGGATGCCGCCGCACCACCGGCCTGGTGCTGCCCGCGGTCTGCGTGGTCTTCATCGCGTTCGCCTACTACGGCGGATTCCTCCCGGTGGGCTGGGCCATCTCCCATGCGGGCATCAACGCCGACCAGATTGTTAACGGTTTCTACAACGGCCAGTCGGGCTTCTTCGGCATCCCCCTTGACGTCGCGGCCACCTACATTGTGCTCTTCACCATCTACGGGGCGGTGCTCACCGCCACCGGAGCCGGCCGATTCGTGGTCGACCTCAGCTTCGCGGTGTTCGGCCGTTCGCGCACCGCACCCGGCCGCACCGTCACGCTCAGCGGCTTGCTGCTGGGCACCGTGTCGGGGTCGGGCACGGCGACGGCGGTCAGCCTCGGGTCGGTCACCTGGCCGGTGCTGAAAAGGGCTGGCTATCCGCGCGAGAACGCGGGCGGCATGCTCGCGGCCGCCGGCATCGGCGCCATCCTCTCGCCGCCCACGCTCGGCGCGGCAGCCTTCATCATCGCCGAGTACCTCCGCACCAGCTACGTGCAGGTGCTGCTCTGGGCCTGTGTGCCGACCGTGCTCTACTACCTCGGGATCCTGCTCGCGGTCGAGATCGACGCTCGCCGGTTCGGTGTCCAGGCCGTCGAGGTGCCGCGCCGCAACCCGTGGCGGCTGCTGCTGCGCTTCGGCTACCACCTGGCCTCGCTCGGCGTAATCGTCGTCTTCCTCGCGATCGGCGTGCCGCCGTTCACCGCGGTCGTGTACTCCACCGGGCTAGCCGCCGCCGTCGGTCTGGTCGAGCGGCTGGTGTCGCGACGCGACCCCCTCGACCCGGATGACGTGGCGCAGCCCCGTGCCCGCGCGGTGCTCACCTACTGCGGCCAGATCTACGGCGCGCTCGCTGCCGGCATCCGGTCGGTGCTGCCGGTGGTGGCGGTCTGCGCGGCCGCGGGAATCATTACCTCGGTCATCGTCACCACCGGGCTTGGGCAGAACCTGGCCGACCTCCTCGTCGCCACCGCTCGAGCCCTGAGCGAGAACCCCGCCATCGTGCTGGGGGTTACCGCCGTGCTGGCCGCCCTCGCCATCCTGGTTCTGGGGCTCGCGGTCCCGGTAACGGCCTCGTTCATCATCAGTTGGGTGGTGATCGGGCCAGCGCTGCAAGAACTGGGCGTCAGCGCCCCGGAGACGGCGATGTTCATCTTCTACTACGCCGTGCTCTCAGAGGTGTCGCCGCCGACCGCGCTCGCCGCCGTGGCGGCCGCCGCGATCACCGGCGGTGACGCCATCCGCACGATGTGGCAGGCCGTGAAGTACACCCTGCCCGCGTTCCTCGCGCCGCTCGCATTCGTGCTCACCGACAACGGTTCGCACCTGCTGCTGCAGGGCTCGGCGGTCGACATCATGTGGACCACCGCGGTGGCGATGCTGGCGGTGGCCGCCCTCGCCGCAGCCACCGGTGGCTGGCTGCGGCACCGCGCCTCGGCGGGTCAGCGCGCACTGTGCCTGCCAGCGGCGGTGCTCCTGCTCGTCTTGCAGCCGGTGTCGATCGCGGCCGGGGCTGGGTTCCTCGCACTTGCCCTGGCGCTCAACGTCATTCGTGCTCGGTCACCGCGCCCACCCGCCATCTCGTCCCCGATCCCGCAGGAGCAGACATGACCCGCACCCGACCACGCGGCCGCGTCATCCGCCACGCCACCCCGGCCGTCGCTATCGCCGCTGCCCTCGTCCTCGCGGCGTGCGGCGGCCGTCAGACTCAGGATGCCGCGGATTCCGCGCCGTCCGACACCGGTGGTTGCGAGGCCAGCGCTGGCCAGCTGACTATCGCCACCGGCAACAGCACCGGCGTCTACTACGTGCTCGGCGGCGGCATTGCCAGCCTGATCTCGGCCACGACTCCGCTCAAGGCCACCGCCGCCGAGACCGGGGCGTCGGTGCAGAACATCCAGCAACTCGTGGACGGGCAGTACGACATCGCGTTCTCGGTCGCCGACATCGCGGCCGACGCGGTCGCTGGCCGGGGTTTCTTCACCGAGCCGCAGCGGGTGCAGGCGCTGGGTCGGATCCACTCGAACTACACCCAGGTCGTGGTCCGCACCGACTCCGGGATCACCGACCTCGCGGGGATGAAGGGTAAGCGCATCTCGACCGGCTCGCCGAAGTCGGGCACCGAGGTGCTCGCCACTCGGCTGCTGGAAACGGTCGGCCTCGACATCGACACCGACGTCGCGGCCCAGCGCCTCGACATCGGCACAACCGTCGATGCGATGAAGGACGGCTCGATCGACGGCTTCATCTGGTCTGGTGGACTGCCGACGCCGGCGCTCACCGACCTGTTCACGTCACAGAAGGATGCAGTCGCCTTCGTCGATATGACCCCGGCGCTGGCGACGATGAAGGCCGTCAACCCGGTGTACGCTGCCGGCTCCATCCCGGCCGCGACCTATGGGCTGGCCGCCGACGTCCCGACCATCGTCGTGCCCAACGTGTTGCTGGTGCGCTCGGATTTCCCGGCCGCGAGTGCCTGCGCCCTGACCACGCTGATCTGGGACAGCCGCGCTGAACTGGCACAGGTGCACCCGGCCGCCGCGGAACTGACCCCGCAGACCGGCCCACAGACGGGCCCGATCCCGCTCGCGCCCGGCAGCAAGCGCGCATTCGACGCTCCGTAGGAGGAGTTCGCCTCGACACCCGACACCGTAGCGCTGAGCCCGGGGCGCGACGCAGAACTCGCCCTCGTCATCCCCCTGCATCGGCGTCGACAAAGACCACGACCACCGAGACGTTGTCCCGGCCACCAGCCTGGACTGCGGCTGCCACAAGTTCGTCGGCGGCGGCCTGCGGGTCGCGATGTGCGCCCACGACGCGCATGATCGCGGAGTCATCGATCTCACCGGAGAGTCCGTCGCTGCAGATGACGAACCGCTCGCCCGGTGACGGTGGCACGACCCACACGTCGGGCGATGGTCGTGGATCGCTGCCGAGCGAGCGGGTGATGACATGACGCAGCGGATGACGCGCCGCCTCCTCGGCATCGATCACCCCGGCATCCAGCAGAGCTCGGACCTCGGAGTGGTCGCGGGTGATCTGGCTCAGCTGATGGTCAGTTACCCGATAGACCCGGGAGTCACCGATGTTGAAGACAACCCAGTGCTCGGCACCACCGGCATCGACGACGGTGAGCCCGGCCGCGGTCGTGCCCATGCCGCGCTGGTCTGGTGTCTCCTGCTGGGCGGCAAGGATGCGGCGGTTCGCCTCGGAGAGTGCCTGGGCAACATCGTCGGGCCGTTCGGCGGGGCGGTCGACCAGCTCGCGGAGCGCGTCGATGGCGATTGACTGGCCACCTCCCCCGCCGCGTGCCCACCCATACCGTCGGCAACGGCAAACACCATCCCCTCTGCGATGATCTGGTCCTCGTTGTGGTCACGCACCCGCCCCACATGGCTCGTCGCACCGGCGCGGACCCGGAGCGAAGTGCCGCGCAACACCCGGGAGTCGTCGGGCGTCATCCGTCACCCTGGTCGACGGCACCAGCGGCGGGTACCGACGGGAGGACGCTGTCGGTGCCGGTGGCGGGACGCGCGACCCACCCGTCGGGCACCTCAACGGTGATCCGCAGCGACCGGGGCCCCCGCGGTCCGGGATACGCGAGCACGGGCATGGGTGGCGGCTCCTTGGGACGGACGATGGTCCTGCGGATCCTAGTGGCGCAGCCCCGAGGGCAACGATGGGGAGTGTCCCTGATCGAACAGCCGGATGACGGCCAGCTGACCCGGTTCGCAGGCTCGACGTCAGCCGGCTGACTCGGGCTGCTGAATCCACCAGGCGCGCAACCGCTCCCGCGCAGCGTCCTTGCCGATCGGTCCCTCGTCGAGGCGAACCGCGAGCAGGTGCTGGTACGCCCGCCCGAGCACTGGTCCAGGCCGGATGCCGAGCGCCTCACCGATCTCGTGCCCGTCAAGTTCCGGGCGGACGGCCTTCAACTCCTCCTCGGCCATCAGCCGCTCAATCCGAGCCTCGAGCCCGTCGTAGGTGCGCGCCAACCGCTGAGCCTTGCGCACGTTGCGGGTGGTGCAATCGGCCCGAGTCAGCCGGTGTAGCCGGGGCAACAACTCACCGGCGTCGGTGACGTATCGACGCACTGCCGAGTCGGTCCACTGCCCGTCGCCGTACCCATGAAACCGCAGGTGCAGTTCGGTCAAGCGGGCCACCGCCTTGGTGGTCTCCTTGTCGAACCGCAGTGCCTTCATCCGTTTCGTGACGAGCTTGGCTCCGACGACTTCGTGGTGGTGGAAACTCACCCCACCGCCACTCTCGAAGCGACGGGTCGCGGGCTTGCCGATGTCGTGCAGCAACGCGGCCAGGCGCAGCACCAGGTCGGGACCGGGGACCGACTCGGGCGCACCATCCGAGGGCCCTTCGAGCGCGATCGCCTGATCGAGCACCGTGAGCGAATGCTGGTAGACGTCCTTGTGCCGGTGATGCTCGTCGATCTCGAGCAGGAGGGCCGGCAGTTCGGGCAGCACACGCTCGGCCAGCCCGGTTTGGACGAGTAGTTCGAGCCCGGCCCGCGGATGACGTGCAAGCAGCAGTTTGACCAGTTCGTCACGCACCCGCTCGGCCGACACCATCGTGATCGATGCCGCCATCGTCCGCATCGCCTCGAGCACCTCCGGCGGCGGCACGAGGCCCAGTTGAGCGACAAACCGAGCTGCGCGCATCATCCGCAGCGGGTCGTCGCCGAAACTCACCTCGGGGGATGACGGAGTGCGCAGCCGCTCGGCCCGCAGATCGGCGAGACCGCCGTGGGGGTCGACGAAGGTGAGGTCCGGCAGCCGGAGCGCCATCGCGTTGACGGTGAAGTCACGGCGGACCAGGTCGTCATCAAGACAGTCGCCAAAGGCAACCACCGGCTTGCGGGTGACTCCGTCGTACGCATCGGCCCGATAGGTCGTCACCTCGACCACCGTGTCGCCCTGACGAGCGCCAATCGTGCCGAACTCCCGGCCCATGTCCCAGGTGGCACTCCCCCACGCAGCCAGCAGCGCCTCGGTCGCTGCCGGCCGGGCCGACGTGGCGAAATCGAGATCGACGGCACCCCGAGCGAGGAACGCGTCACGCACCGGTCCACCGACGAGCGCGAGCTCATGGCCGGCATCCGCGAACCGCTGGCCGAGGTCGGTGAGCACGGCCAGCACCGGTGCGAGGTGAGCAACCGCCTGACGCAACAGCGCTGACGGGACAGTGGGATCGGGCACGATTCCCAAGAGTAGGCCGGTCGGCAGCACGGCTCCGCACGGAGGGGCGCACGCCCCTCGCCACGCCGCCACCAGAACCCCCAGTCGATACAGTGACACGATGACCCACGCCCCGGCTGACCCCACCGGGGGAGCTCCCCGGCGGTTGCCCGCGGTGGAGGAGCGCAGCGCCGGTGGTGTGGTGGTGGATGTCCATCGGGGCGAGGCTCGGATCGCGGTCATCGCTCGGCGCAACCGCGCGGGTCGGGTTGAATGGTGCCTCCCCAAGGGCCACATCGAGGGCGAGGAAACCCTTCCGCAGGCCGCCGCGCGAGAAGTCGCCGAGGAGACCGGCATCGAGGGCGTCGTGCTCATCGAGCTCGGCACGATCGACTACTGGTTCGCGGCCGGCGACCGGCGTATCCACAAGTACGTGCATCACTATCTGCTCGAGGCGGTAGGCGGCCGGTTGACCATCGAGAACGACCCTGACCACGAGGCCATCGACGTCGCCTGGCTCCCGCTGCGCGAGGCGCACCGGCATCTCACCTTTCCCAACGAGCGCCGCATCGCCCGCCTGGCGTGGCAGCGGCTCGCCGGCAACGCCCAGTGAATACTCCCGCCCCGAGCGTCGGCCGGTCCGGCGCGGTGATGGCCGCCGGTTCGCTGGTCAGTCGGGTCGCTGGGCTGCTGAGAGCGTCGTTGCTGGCCTCGGTGATCGGCACGTCCGGGCTCACCGCCACGGCTTTCGCGACCGCGAACACCCTCCCGAATCAGTTCTATCTCCTGCTCGCCGGTGGCGCGCTCAACGCCGTGCTCGTGCCCCAGATCCTGCGTGCGCGGACCCGTGGCCAGGATGGCGCGGAGTTCGTCAACCGGGTCATCACGGCATCCCTCGCTCTTCTCGTCGTGGCAACCATTCTGCTCACCGCGCTCGCTCCATTGCTGGTTCGTCTGTACCTGCGGGTGGACAACGCCGACGCCGTGCGACTTGCCACAGTCTTCGCGGTGATCTGCCTGCCTCAGGTGTTCTTCTACGGTCTCTACACCCTGCTCGGCCAGGTATTGACCGCACACAATCGGTTCTTCGCTTATACCTGGGCGCCCGCGCTGGCGAACCTCGTCGCGGTTGGTGGGCTGGTGTGGTTCCGGACAGCGGCGCTGCCGAGAGAGGCGCCGCCCGGAGAGTGGACCGCCGAGATGATCGGCATCCTCGGCGGCACCGCCACGGCATCCATTGCGATTCAGGCGCTGGCGCTGATCGTCCCGCTTCGCCGTATTGGGTTCCGATACCGGCCGGTGTGGGGGTTCCGTGGTCACGGGCTCGGGGAACTGTCGAATGTGGCCACCTGGACGTTCGGGTCCATCGTGGTCAGCCAGCTCGGGTACGTGGTGACGTCGAACGTCCTAACCCGGGTCTCCGACCGGGCCGACCGGGCCGACGTCACCGCACCGGATCTGGCCTCTTTTCAGAATGCTCTGCTCGCGATGATGCTCGCGCACGGCCTGGTCACGGTGTCCCTCGTCACCGCGCTGTTCACCCAGATGTCCGACGCGGCGAGCCGCAACGACGACGCCGAACTGCTGCGTCTACGTGCCCGCGGTCTGCGGATGCCGGCCGTGCTGCTGGTGCCCGGCATCGCTCTGGTGCTCGCCCTTGCCCCGGTCGTGACCTCGACATTCCTCTTCGACAACAGCCTGGCGGGCAGCCAGACCGTGGCCGTGGTGCTGCTGGCCCTGATCGGCGGGGTTCTTCCGCTCGGGTGGGTGTACGTCAACGACCGCACCTTCTACGCCAAGCAACAGACCTGGTGGTCCTTCCGCACCCAGTGCGTGATCACCGGCACGGCCACCGTCGGCGCGCTCGTGGCCGCCAGCCTCGACCCGCGGCATACGGCGGTCGCCTTGTCGCTGGGCCAGAGCATCGCCTACCTCGTCGGGGCGTTGTACGGGTTTATCGTCCTGCGCCGCCAGCACGGGGCACTTGGTTTGCGGGCGGCATCCGGCATGCTGACCCGGTTGGTGCTGCCGGCCGGGGTCACTGCGATCGTCCTCGGCATCGCCGTGCGCATGCTCCTCCCGGACCTCGGAGCGACCCGCGGTATCCCCGCGTTACTCGAAGGAGTCGTCGTTCTCGGGGTGGCCGGGGTGATCCAACTCGCGGTGACCTGGGGTGTGGCCCATGTGCTCGGTGTCCGTGAGGTGGCCCGCGCTCTCGAGCCACTCCTTCACCGGCTGCCCCATCGCTGATGCCGCTGCGCCTACCATAGGGCGCATCAACCTCGCGCGGTGCGGGGTGAGTGGCAGGTGCCGCGGACGATGACCGGAAGGAGCCACGGTGAGGGGTATGGGACCCGGCACCGTCCTTGGCGGCCGATACACCGTACGTCGGCGTCTCGAGCAACGCTCGGGCGCCGAGCGGTGGGACGCCAACGACACCACCCTTGGGAGGCAGGTCTCCGTCCTTGCGGTCCCAGCCGAGGACCCGCGGTCCGCTGACCTGCTGGACGCCGCCCGGCGCGCCGCGTCGGTGACCCACCCGGTCTTCGTCCGGATCCTCGACGTCGGTGCCGACCCTGAAGTCGCCTATGTGGTCGAGGAAGATCTCGGCGGTGCTCACAGCCTGACCGAATTGGTCGTGGGTGGCGGTGTCCCGGGCGACGAGGTGCGTCGGGTCTCCGGTGAGGTCGCCGTCGCGCTCGAAACTGCCCGCCAACGGGGAATGCACCATCTCGACCTCACCCCCGACGACGTGCTCCGCACCGCCGACGGGGACGTCCGGCTTCGCGGTCTAGCGATTGCTGCGGTTCGCGCTGGCGAGGAGGGTATCGACGCGGCCGAAGCGGGGCGGCGTGACGCCGTGGGTGTGGTCGCCCTTGCCTACGCTGGGTTGACCGGCCTGTGGCCGCTGAACTCGGGCGGGTCCGGTCTTGGCCCGGCGCCTCGGGTTCCAGGCGGGGTGGCCGCTCCATCCGAGATCGCTGCTGGCGTGCCTCGTGATCTGGACGCGCTGTGTCGTCTGACGCTGAATGACTCGCATGGCCCCAACTCCCCGGGCGACTACGCACGCCAGGTGGCCCCCTGGCCGACCCGTCAGGTGGTCGGGCGCCCGGGAGGGTCCCGGGCCCACGAGGATGACGCCGCACGTGCCGCCGTCGTGGCCAACGCCTCCGGCCACGATGACGAACTGGGGGGCGGCGACGGTCATGATGCATCGGCGCCTGGGGAGTTTCCCCGCGCGACTCGGCCGGATGACGTCGACGCGGACGGCGGTGGACCCGGGCACTCGGCCGTCGAGGGTCTCGGGAATAGCACCCTGAGTCTGCGCACCGAGCACACCGGCATCGCGGATCTTGACACACTCTCTCGCGACGAACCGCCACCCACTGCCGCCTTCGCCACCACGATCACTGCGGATCCAGCAACGCGCCGGGATGCCGATTCGGGCCGAGCAACTCGTGCCGCTGGAGCGACTCTCGGGACTGCGTCGGCGACCGTGGCCGGTGCCTTCGCTGCCTGGGGAGAGCGCGTCGGCGACGTGGGCCGTCGCGCCGCCAGCCGGGCGTCCGAGTTTCGCGCTGACCGATCGGCCGAACGGTCCGGAGGAACTCGCGAAGAACCGCAGTGGGTCGATAGCGCCGCTGGCTCGGAGTGGATCGGGCAATCGTCCGAGAGGGCATGGAATGGACATCACGACACGATCGCCGCCGCACCTCACCCTCGGGTCGATGACCCCTTCGACAACCCCGCTCCCCTGGTCCCGGCGGTTCCGCTCACCCGCGATGAGTCTCGGCTGGCGCTCGGGATCATCGCTGGTTTTGTCGTTCTGGCCTTGCTCATCGCCATCTGGGGGGTCTCCCGGATCGGCGCCAACTCTGCCGACCTCGGATTCGGTGTTGGGGATGACGTCGCAGCGCCGGTCGCGTCGGCATCGTCCGCACCTGCCGCGCCCGCGGCGCCTGCGCCTTCCCCGACTGGGTCATCGTCTCCTGGTGCGCCGGCACCGGCTGAGCCCCTCGCGGTACTCGGGGTTCGGTCGTATGACCCCGAAGGCGACGGCGAGGAGAACGACAACCTCACCCCCAAGGCCTACGACGGAGACCCGAGCAGCGGGTGGTACTCCGAGAACTATCGCACCGACGAGTTCGGCGGCCTCAAGAAGGGACTGGGCCTCATCGTTGACCTTGGGCCCAACAAGAAGCCGCAGCAGGTGCGGCTCGACCTTCCAGTCACCAGTGACATCCAGGTGTTTTTGGGTCCGGACGCGCGACTGGACGGTGCCGCGAAGGTCGGTGAGCGACCCGACGCCCAGGGCCAGGTGTCGTTCGACGTCCCCGCCAGCCTGACTGGACAGTACGTCATCGTGTGGTATACGAAGGTGTCGACCGATGACCGCGGCAAGCGGAGAGCATGGCTGGACGAGGTCGTGATCGCTGGCTAACGCCCGATCACCGCCTCCTTGATGTCATGGACGATCTGACCGGCCTTGCCGACAGCGATCTGATCGCCCGGCACGTGGCCGGTGATCACGGTGCCGCGTTCGGTGAGTTGTTCCGTCGTCACCGTGATCGCCTGTACGCCGTTGCGGTGCGCACCACCTCTGATCGAGAACGTGCCGCCGATGCGGTCCAGGAGGCGTTCATCTCCGCGTTCCGCCGGGCCGATACCTACCGCGGCGAAGCCGCCGTGACCACATGGTTGCACCGCATTGTGGTGAACGCCTGCCTTGACCGGCTCCGCCGCGAGCGCGCCGCCATCACTCGCCGGGCCGGCGACCTCGGTGCGCTAGACCTGCCCGATCGCCACGATCGCCACTCCAGCACCGAGGTGCAGGTGGACGTTCGGCGGGCGTTACAGGAACTGCCTGAAGGACAACGGATGGCGTTGATCCTGGTCGATATGCATGGGCTCTCGGTCTCCGAGGTGGCCGAGATTCTCGACGTTGCCGAGGGCACGATCAAGTCACGCTGCTTCCGTGGTCGTGAGGCACTGGCGGAGCTGCTCGGGCTCGAGCCGCGCCACCGGGAGCCACCGCTCACCGCGCGAGGCGCGTCTGGCAGTCCCGTCGCGTCGGCCATTCCTGGGGCCGACGACATGGCGGAAGTCAGTCACTCGCCTGGGCCGCTCGCGCCGTCCGGCACGACGACCGCGGAACCTCGGAGCGCCCCGTGACGTCGAATCACTGTCTGGTCGCTTTCGTACGGGCGTCCGGCGCTATCGAACGAATCGCCAACTGCACGACTCGGAGGACCTCGTGAGCACCCGCCACGACGACGGCCCCGTCGAGCATGACCCCACCGGCATCCGCGAGATCCTCGCCCGTCTGCCTGAGCCTGAGCCGATGCCCCACGACCTTGTCGCCCGCATCAGTGCCGCTCTGGTTGATGACGCGTGCGGGCTTAGCGATCGCTCCGCTCAAGGAACGACGACGTCATCCGACCTCGTCGTGGTCAGCGCTCGCCGGGCTGTCAGCGGTCCGGATGGCGACATCCCGGCGCCGGTTGTCGTGCGACGACGAAGCCCGCGGTGGCTGGCGCTGGGTGCGGCTGCGGTCATGGTGGTCGGCATCAGCGGCCTGGTGGTGTCAACGCTGTCCGGTGAGATCGAGGCGTCGATTGGGATGAGCGACGACCCCACCGGGTCTACTGGTCGTAGCGAGCACCTTGCCCCGCGTGTCGATGCAGGCGAACGCACCGGCGCCGAGCGCGCCGACGTGCATGTCATTGCCACCGGAACTTCCTACGCCAGCATTGATCTGGTCGGCCAGGCGCGCACCATCGCCGAACTGTCCGTCGAACGTTTGGCCGTCCGATCTGCACCGGAGTTGATCGCTGATGCCGGCACGCTCGCCACCCCGGACGGTGCCAGGGCGTGTGCCTGGGCACTTGGGCCGGAGCCCTGGGTCACGATCATCGTCGATATCGCCACGGTCGACGGTGCGCCGGCAGCCGTGGTGGTGCTTACCGATAGCGCCGGCCGCACCGTCATCTACGCGGTCGCGCGGTCGTGCATGGCAGGTGCACCGGGCGTGGTTCGCGGTCCCCTTCCGCTCGGATGACCCGGTTGTCGGCCGGGACCCCACCACCCCACCGTTCGATTCGCGCCAGCTCGTCCGTGCGGGCAGCGACGCCGACGTGAGCGCAGCGGGGAATCGCGCGACCGTAAGATCGGTTCACACCGTGGGTTTCCGGACCTCGCGGTCCTGACTGTTCAACTCGCCACCAGAGGATGTGTTTGTGACCACCGACCTGCGAGACGTCATCATTATTGGGTCGGGCCCCGCCGGGTGGACCGCAGCGGTGTACGCAGCGCGAGCGAGTCTGAAGCCGTTGGTGCTCGAGGGCGCGGTCACTGCGGGTGGCGCACTGATGAACACCACCGAGGTAGAGAACTTTCCAGGGTTCCGCGACGGCATCATGGGTCCAGACCTCATGATGAACATGCGCGCACAAGCGGAGCGGTTCGGTGCTGAGATCATCACTGACGATGTCGAACACGTCGACCTGAATGGCGATATCAAGGTAGTTCGTGATTCCTCCGGTACCGAGCATCACGGGCGTTCCGTCATCCTCGCCATGGGATCGGCGTACCGCGAGCTTGGCCTGCCCGATGAGAAGCGGTTGTCCGGCCGTGGAGTCTCGTGGTGCGCCACCTGCGACGGCTTCTTCTTCCGGGACCAAGACATCGCCGTCGTGGGCGGCGGCGACTCCGCGATCGAGGAAGCGACCTTCCTCACCAAGTTCGCCCGTTCGGTGACGGTGGTCCACCGTCGAGACGAGCTTCGAGCATCGAGCATCATGGCCGAACGGGCGTTCGCGAACGAGAAGATCCGGTTCGTCTGGAACAGCACCGTGGAGTCCATCTCGGGCAAGGATCGGCTGACCGCGATTACGTTGCGCGACATCGTCACTGGCGAACTTCGAGAGCTGTCGGTCAGTGGGCTTTTCGTCGCCATTGGCCACGACCCACGCAGTGAACTGGTCGCGAATATGGTCGATCTCGACCCCGAGGGATACGTGCGGGTCGAGGGTCGCTCTACCCGCACCAATCTTCCCGGCGTCTTCGCCGCCGGCGACCTCGTCGACCACACGTATCGCCAAGCCATCACGGCTGCCGGGTCCGGATGCGCCGCCGCCCTTGACGCCGAGCGGTTTCTCGCCGACCGTACGTCCACCGGGGTGGCGGGGGCGGATGGCGCGGACAGGCAGTCCACCACGTTGTCGATCAACACTGTTTCCCTCCGCTGAAAGGACTGCTCCATGGCAGTTGTGACCGCTACGACCGATGCCACCTTCGATGCCGACGTGCTGCGCAGCGACAAGCCGGTTCTCGTCGACTTCTGGGCGCCGTGGTGTGGGCCATGTCGCGCAGTGGCCCCGGTGCTTGACGAGATCGCCCGCGACCACGGGGACAAGGTGAATGTCGTCAAACTGAACACTGACGACAACCCGCAGATCACCGGGAAGCTCGGCATCACGAGCATTCCGACCATGCACGTCTACCAAGATGGCGAGATCGTCAAGACGATCATCGGAGCACTCCCGAAGCCCAAACTGCTTCGAGAGCTCGAACAGTTCCTCAGCTGAGTCTGCCGCCGTAGAGAAGGGCGTGAACCGTTGCTATAAGGCAACAGTTCACGCCCTTTCCTTTGGGTCGAAGGATGCCGAGTCAGTCCCCCGCGACGAGGTCGCCTCGCAGGTGCATGACGTCAAGGATGCGGTTGAGGTCGTCCACCGAGGCGAACTCGACGGTGAGGCGCCCCTTCCGCTGGCCGAGGGCGATGCGGACGCGGGTCTCGAGTCGGTCAGACAGATCTGACTCCAGGTCGTCAAGCCGTGGTCTACGCGCGCCGGGCCGCGGAGGGCGACGTGCTGCTGCCTCCCCTGGGTCTGCCGTGCCGCCGAGCGCCACTACCTCCTCAACGCTCCGCACCGACATCCCCTCGGCGACAATTCGCTGCGCCAGTCGCTCCATCCCTCCCGCGTCAGGGAGTGCCAGCAGCGCCCGAGCGTGACCGGCGCTGAGCACACCCGCCGCAACCCGGCGAGCAACCAGCGGTGGGAGCCGCAGCAAGCGCAGCGTGTTGGACACCTGCGGACGAGACCGGCCGATTCGCTGGGCAAGTTCTTCTTGCGTGCAACCGAAGTCGTCGAGGAGCTGCTGATATGCGGCGGCTTCCTCCAGTGCGTTTAGTTCACTGCGATGAAGATTCTCGAGGAGCGCGTCGCGTAGCAGGTCGTCCTCGTCGGTCTCCTTGATGATGGCCGGGACTGTCGACTTCCCGGCTTCGCGCGACGCCCTCCAGCGACGCTCACCCATGACAATCTCGTACCGCACCGGGTCGTCAATCGAGGGTGCGACCGGACGCACAACGACCGGCTGCAACACACCGATCTCGCGGATGGAGTGCACTAGTTCGGCAAGCGCATCTTCGTCGAACACCGTCCGGGGCTGACGTGGATTCGGCCGGATGGCGTCGAGCGGCACCTCGGCGTATGTCGCGCCCGGGACTGGCGCTAGCTCCGGGTCGGCGGTGTCGGAAAGGGCCTGTTCAGTACCGAGTGAAGACGTCGATTGCTCCGCGGGAGCAGAGGATGCATCCGTCGACCCAGCTGATCCTTCTCGGTCTTTGAAGAACACATCGGTGGGCCGTTCGGTGACAGTGGTCGCGGATCCGCTGGGGATCAACGCACCGAGCCCCCGGCCCAACGCTCGTCGCTTGTCACTCACGCGCTTTCCTCCGTCGATGTTGGGGTGGACCTGTCGTGAGGTTTCGACTCAACTGGCGCGCCACGTTCCGCGAGTTCAACAACGGCCTCGAGATAGGACAGTGCGCCACTGCTGTAAGGGTCGTAGGTCATGACGGTCTGAGCGTGACTCGGCGCCTCAGAAATCCGGACCGATCGGGGCACACTAGTTCTCAGGGTTTGCACTGAGAAGTGTTCGCGCACCTCGTCGGCAACTTGAGCCGATAGCCGCGTGCGTCCGTCGTACATGGTCAGGAGGATCGTCGACACGTGGAGCGACGGGTTCAGATGGCTACGGATGAGATCGATGTTCCGCAAGAGCTGCGAGAGCCCTTCGAGGGCGTAGTACTCACACTGGATCGGAATGAAGACCTCCTCCGCCGCCACAAAGGCATTGACAGTCAGGAGGCCAAGGCTGGGAGGGCAGTCGATGAAGACGTAGTCGATGCGCTGGCCTGACGCCTCCCGATCACCGAGGTAGGCGGTCAGTGCCTTGTGGAGCCGGGTCTCGCGTGCAACCAGCGAGACGAGTTCAATCTCGGCGCCGGCAAGGTCGATCGTCGCCGGCGCGCACCACAACCCAGAAATGTCGGGGCATGGGTAGATCACCTCATTGAGTGGGCGTCCGTCGACGAGGGAGTCGTAGACGCTCGGAACCTCGCTGTGGTGGTCGACACCCAGGGCCGTACTGGCATTTCCTTGCGGGTCGAGGTCGATGACCAGCACTGTGCTACCAGCCTGCGCCAGCGCCGCCGCAACATTGACTGTTGTTGTGGTCTTGCCAACCCCACCCTTCTGGTTTGCAACGGTGAGCACGCGCGTGCGATGCGGGCGTGGGATGTCGCGTCCGGTCAAGGTGATGCGCCTCCGCGCATCCTCGGCAACAGCCTGAGCGAGTGGCGTGGCTCCGTCTCCGCGCGGCATCGATGCGGCGATCGCTGCGCGGTGCTCGTCGGAGTCGTCGGGTAGTGAGGGTGCATCCTGGTCGCGTGACGCAGAGTCGTCGGCTGTGGCCGTTTCACGTGAAACGGCGCCGTGTTCAGGCCAACCCAGCAACTCGGACGTCGATGACGCCACGAACGGGAACCCGAGTCCAGAAGAGACCTGCCGGGTCTCCGATGATGCTG
This sequence comes from Dermatophilaceae bacterium, assembly GCA_051657745.1. GTDB lineage: Bacteria > Actinomycetota > Actinomycetes > Actinomycetales > Dermatophilaceae > JBOFLG01. The sequence continues at coordinate 31,098 of JBOFLG010000122.1, forward strand.
TCGTGGCGGTCACGCAAACCCCTTCATCGTCATTGTCGAGCGTTGATGCCGCAATCCAACCTCAGCAATCACCAACACGCCAAACATGCTCGGTGGTCGACCAGGGTCGGACCCGACAAATGGGGTCGAGTGTGGCCCGGGTGGTCAAGATGGCTCTGGTCTTGGCGGGAGCGACAAGGCCCAGTCGGCGGCGCTGTTCGGCCCATTCGTCGTGCTGTTCGGGGAGGACAGTGCCGACGAGGCGGATGACGGCGGCGTGGTTGGGGAGGACGCCGACGACGTCGGTGCGCCGGCGGATCTCGCGGTTGAGTCGTTCTTGGGGGTTGCTGGACCAAATCTGTCGCCAGACCGCCGTGGGGAACACGGTGAACGCCAGGATGTCGGCGTGGGCGCCCTTGGGGTGCTCGGCGACTTGTGGGAGTTTGCGCACAGACCATCGATGGCGCGGTCGAACTGGGCGGAGGTGCCGCCCGATACGAAGCGCTCGGGGACGCCATCCGGCGGGTGGATGCCCCGAGCGGGTTGTAGGTCACGACCGCTGCGGTCAGCGCCGCATCCGCTCGCCGGCGACCAGTCAGCACCAGTCCGGGACGGAGCTGTCCTCGCGCGGCTTGGGGATCGCCACTTTGATGGTGTTAGCGCGGGTGTCCTGGCTCCCAGTGTCGGTACCCGTTGCGGGATTTGGTCCGCTCCTCACTACGTCCAGGTCAGGAGACGTTGCCGGCTGCGGGCGTCGGCCACCAGTGCAGCGAGCTCGGCCTCAGAACGAGCGGTCCCACGCGCTCGAGGATGTGGTTGCGCCCGCAGCGGCGCTCAGCGATCTGGACCTTCGTCGCACCCGAGCGGCTCGCCGATTTCCGAACGAACACCACACCAGTGACCTACCGACCAGCGGGGTACGTCAACCCGCCTCAGCACGCGCCCCTGATCCGCCTAAACGCCAGCGCGCTGTCGAGTCCCAGCCAGGTGGCACGAGTCAGGCCTGGCCCGCCGACCTCTACGACCGAACACAAACCCGACCCCACTCCCAGCCCCACGCCGTACTCGTACTCGCCCACGCCCACGCCCACGCCCACGCCCACGCCCACGCCCACGCCCACGCCCACGCCCACGCCCACGCCCACGCCCACGCCCACGCCGACGCCCACGCCGACTCTAGGTCATCTGGCACTGCCGGCAACAAGGCCTCGCCCACGAAGCCGATCGGCACCAAGCCCTGAAACGATTCCTTGAGCCGCCAAACTCAAGCGGCTCGACACAGTACTTCTCATGCGCGCCGGCGAAGTCATCGCCTCCCACCACGAGCTGTGGCGGGTCCACGACCGACCTCCGCGCCCGGCTGAAGTTCCACCACACCTGGAACAGGACCGATGCACAACTCGCCATCGTCTCACCGCCCTCACCATCGCCCGCCACCTCCAGCACGCGACCAGCCTGAGCATCAGGAACACCATCCACACCCTGCGCCCCTACCCGACTCGTGCCACCGGGTGTGTCATTGAACGTTGGGGTTGAGGGCGTCCTGGATGTCCCGGGCGGTGTCTGTGAGTGGGTCGGCGGGGTGGTGTTCGTAGCCGGCGATACGGACGGTGACCTCCTGCAGGGGGCGCAGAACGCGGATGATCTTCTTGATACTGAGCCCGGTCTCGTTCTGCAGGTAGCGGCTCACGGCGAGGGCGGCGAACACGATGGTGAGGTGGGCTTCGATCGCGTCGCGGGTGTGGTGGTACATGGGCCGGGCGCGGAGGTCGGTTTTGGACATCCGGAACGAGGCCTCGACGTGCCACAGTTCGTGGTAGCTGGCGATGACTTCGGCGGTGGGCATCAGCGAGACCGGGATGTTGGTGACGTACCCCTGGAGTTCGACCAGCCGCCAGGCCCGCGCCAGGGACGCCTGGTCCAGAAACTCGGTGCCGTTCGTGGTGGTGACGAAGCTGGGGGGCGAGCGGACTTCTCGCCGGCGATGACGGCCTTGGCCCGGCTCTCCTGCAGGGTGAGTGTCTTGGCGTGGCGGGCGGCTCGCGTGGCCAAGTACACCCACACCGCCCGCCACGACCGCTCGTGCTATTCGGGGTCCCATACCGGCTCGGCCCGTTTGGATGGGTCGCTAGCTGCCCGTGCCGCGCTGGTGGCGGTGCGCGGGATGGTACGGGCGACTTACCCGTCGCCGAAGGCGTCTCCGTGCCAGCGCCAGGTGCGATGCCGGGTCGGCCGGAGCCTTGACGGCCCGGCACCCGACGATGAACCGCATCCCGGCCTCGTCAAGGGCTTTCACTTTGGTCCCGGCGTCGGCGACCACCACCAGGCCACCAGTGGGGACCTTCTCGTGGCCACGGACAACCAGGCTCACGATGCTGGCAAGGTGGCGGTCTCGGGCTTGTTGCTCCCCGAAGCAACCGATCTCGAGGGGGAACCCGGCCCAGTCCACCAGCAGCGGCGACCAACGACCTGCGGGCCCACCCGGCGTTCTCTCGAGTAGCCGACCCTTGCGCAGTCCATCCTCCCTCGACGTCGAACTACAACGTGGTCACGTCGAACAGGCACAACGAGATATGGTCAAGCCCGGTGGGGTGGTGTACGAGGGGGCGGATTCAACCGGTCAGCGCAACAAGTGCGGTGAACTTCTCTGATGGTGTCAGATAGCCCAGGGTCTTGCGTGGTCGGCTGTTGAGGCTGTCCGCGATCGCGTCGAGTTCGTCGCGGGTGACGATGCTGAGGTCGGTGCCCTTGGGTAGGTACTGGCGCAGGAGGCCGTTGGTGTTCTCGTTGCTGCCGCGTTGCCAGGGTGAGTGCGGGTCGCAGAAGTAGATCGGGATGCCTGTGG
>JBOFLG010000123.1:0-18531 GCA_051657745.1 Dermatophilaceae bacterium
CCGACCCGTTTCAGTCAACCCATGGCCCGGATCGACATAACCTCCCCTCGATCGTGCATGAGTCGGTCAACGGGGAGCAAGATCAGGCACGGGGTCGGGCGCCCGCGCCGACGCCTGTCGGACCATCCCCACCGCCACCCCCACTAGCACCGTCACGGCGCCGAGCAGCGAGAGTGGCGACGGCTGCTCGTCCAGGACCAGCCACGCGGCCGCCATCCCGACGACCGGCGTGAGCATCGCGTAGGGCGTGACTGCAGCCACGGGGTGATGTTTGAGCAGCCTGCTCCACAGTGCCGCGCTCACCACCGTCCCGAAGGCGACGATGTATCCCAGGGCGACCAGTGGCCCCACCGCCCCGCTGGTCACCGCGCCGAGGGCGGCCTGCCAGCCCGCGTCCGGGCCTTCCATCACTGCCGAGAGGGCGAGCAACGGCACCGGCGGAACGACCGTCATCCACAGCGCGAAACGCAGCGGACTGTCCGGCTGGGCGCGCCGGCTCGCCAGGCTCCCCAACGCTCCGCCGAGCGCCGCGAGGACAGTGAGCACGAATGGCAGCCAGGGGGCGCCGTTGTCGGCTCGCTCTGCGCCGATCACGCAGAGCCCGCAGGCGGCGATGGCCGCTCCGACCACCCCCCGCCGGGTCGGTCGCTCGTGCAGCAGCAGCACCGCGAGCCCGATCGCCATCGGCGCTCCCATCTGGAGCACCACCGAGGACAACCCGACCGGCATGCCGAGGTCGATGGCGAGGAAGAGCAGGCCGAAATGGGCAGCGCCGAAACCCAGGCCGTAGCCGAGGAGCCAGCGCCAGGCGACCTGCGGCCGCGGTACCAGGAGGATGACGGGTACAGCAACGAGCAGATACCGCAGCGCCGCCAGGAAAAACGGCGGAAACACATCGAGCGCGACCCGGACCGCGAGGAAGTTGAGCCCCCAGATGAGAGCGACGAACACGGCGAGCCCGCGGTCCCGAATGCTCATCGAAGCAGCCCATGCAGGATGACGTCGCCAAGGCGGCGCAGCGGCAGTCCGTCCCGCAGCACCCCGACCCGCGGACATCGCTGCTGAAGCACGACCACGTACTGCGTGCGGTCCGGCGCCTCGACGAGCCAGGTGAACATCACCGCGCCCGGCGACGAACCACCCTTGAACGTCGACCGTGGCCACCGCTCGCGGTCCAGGTCCAGGCCGGGGTTCGCGGCGAGGATCTCCGGGAGGGGCCCGGCGCCGGCCCGGGCGCCGGCATCCCACAACAGGCCCATCGCGGCCGCGACGTCGGCGGCCGTCATCCACCAGTCCAGGCCCTGCGGATGGGCCGGCTCGGTGAGGTCGGCGACGGCGACCTCGGCCGGATGGGCGTGGGTGTCGAGGAGCGCCCGGCGGCCGGCTTCGGAGGCCCCCTCCCAGGCCTGGAGGGTGTCCGGGTGGCCCCAGCCGATGTCGAACAGCTCGCGGGTGGTGACGAACGGCCGAAGCAGCCCGGGCCGGTGATGGCCGGCTCGGGCAACGGCGGCCTCGACGACCTCCCGCCCGAGATGACGGACGAGAAGGTCGGATGCCGTGTTGTCGCTTCGGGCGTACATGTTGTACGCCACCTGGGCGACGCTGGCGCGGGTGCCGTCGGGCAAGTCCTGCATCTCACCGGTGGGCAGGCTGCGAGTCTCCGGACCGGTGGTCACCTCGTCGTCCCACCGCGCTCGCCCGGCCTCGACAGCCCAGCTGAGGGCGAGCAGGACGTAGACCTTGAACACCGAACCACCCGGCATCGGGCGGTCCGGGTCGCGGGTCCATCGTGGAGTCCAGCGGTCGCCGTCGCGGCGCCCGACGAACGCGGTGCTCTCCACCTCGGCCATCGCGTCGAACGCGTCGGCTACCCCGTCGAACCCGTGCTGCTCACCACCGGTGGTGGCGTCCTCGATAATCACCCGCCGGATCCGCCCGTCGGTGTCGACGGTGAGCGCAAGCACCTGGCGCTGCCCAGCGGGACCTCGCAGGGTGGCCCAGGCCTTGTGCAAGGCGGCGCTCACGTCCACGACCTCGAACGGGCCGCCGAGGCGCCATTCCCGGAGCATCCGCACGACGTCGTGGTCGTAGCGCTCGAGAAACGAGTCGACGAACCGCGCGGCGACACCGTCGGAGGCTGGCTCCTCGTCGGCGGTGACCGCCTCCGCCAACCACCGGATCTTCTCGATGGCGTGGCGGTCCGACCCGTCCCGTCCGGGCTCGTAGGTGGCGGACCGCGACCCGCTATTGGTCGTCGACATGACTCAGGACGCTAGGTGGACCCGGGCCAGCCGAGTGGTCGCCGAGGGTCATCGGCATAGCCACCTGGCAGCAGTCATACGCGAGACACCGAGCCGGGCACCGACTCGGTGTCTACGGTGGCGCAGAGACCACCGGAGGAGTGGGCCCGCCGACCCGAAAGGACTCCACGCCGTGCAGGATCAGATGGCTCAGTGGTGCCGCGTGCAAGCTCGTGTCTGTGCGCAACTCGACGGCCCGATGTACGCAGGCCTGCTCGACCACGTCGCCGAAGACGTCCGCGCTGGAGGGCCGGCGTGGCGGGTGCTCCGGGTGCTGTCCGGCTGCACCGCGGCCGCCTACCCCGCGCTCCGGCTGCTCGGTTCACTGCACCGTCTGGTCCTTCAAGGTCGCGTGCCGGAGTTGGCCCGTCACTACCCGTCGGTCGGCGGAAGCCCTGGGGTGAAACTGTGGGATGCGTTCCGCCAGGTGCTGAACGACCACGAGGCAGAACTGCGTGACCTCGTCCGCCATCCCCCACAGACGAACGAGGTCGGACGGTCAGCCGCCCTGCTCGGGGGCTTTGCCACCGTGGCGGCCGAGTCGGGTCTCCCCCTGCGGGTCCTAGAGATCGGTGCGAGCGCCGGACTCAACCTCCGGTGGGATACGTACCGGTATCGATCCGGCACGTGGTCGTGGGGCAACCCGGATGCCGCTGTCTGCATCGACGATGTGTTCGACGGGCCAGCCCCGGACGTGCCCGCCCTCCGGGTAGCCGAGCGGGCGGGCTGCGACCTCGAACCGATCGACCCCTGCAGCGAGCATGGCCGGATCATCCTGTTGTCGTTCCTCTGGCCGGACCAGCACGTGCGCCGGGCGCGGCTCGAGGCCGCGATCGCAGCCTTCCGAGCAGCGGCGCCACGGCCTCGGGTCGACCGAGCGGACGCGCTGTCCTGGCTCCCGGAGCAGTTGAGCAAGAACCGGATTGGTGTCGCCACTGTCCTCACCCACTCGGTCGTCACCAGCTATCTGGACCACGCCGCGCGGGCGGCGCTGGACGACATCATCGGGCGCGCCGGGGCGACGGCGACCGCGGACGCTCCCGTCGCCAGGCTGTCGCTCGAGGCGGGCAGGTCTGGCGCCTTCGACGTGCGCCTGCAGTCCTGGCCAGGCGGCCACCAGCGGCTGCTCGGCACGGTCGGCGGGCACGGTCTGCCGGTCCGGTGGGAGTCCGGCACCCGAGAACTGATCGCAGGCGGTGCGCGGTGACCGGCGAGCTCGGCACCACGGTGGCGCTCGTGACGGGCGCCGCGTCCGGGATCGGCCGGGCCTGCGCCGAGGCGCTTCATGCCGCCGGAGCGACCGTCGTACTCGCCGACCTCGACGGGGCCGGTGCGCTGCGCGTCCGTGACCGGCTCATGGACGGCGGGGCTCCGGTCGACGCCGTCGAGTTGGACGTTCGCGATGAGGTGGCGGGTCGAGCAGTGGTGCAACGGACCGTGGCCGAGCACGGACATCTCGACGTGCTTGTCAACTGCGCCGGGGTGATGCTCCTCGCGCCGGCCCTGGAGGCCGACACCTCGGAGTGGACGGCGATGATCGAGATCAACGTCCTCGGCCTGATGTACCTCACGCACGCGGCACTGCCGCACCTCCTCGCCTCACGGGGGACGGTCGTCCAGATGTCATCGATGGCGGCTCGCGCCGTCCGGCCTGGAGCATCCGGCTACTACGCCAGCAAGTTCGCCGTCAACGGATTCAGCGAGGGGCTCCGGCAGGAGGTCACCGAGCGCGGCGTCCGCGTGGTCGTCATCGAGCCCGGGACGACGGAGACGGCCTTGCGAACCCAGATCACCCATGCGCCGAGCCGAGCGGCCATCGACGCGCGGGTGGCGACGTACCGCCAGCTCCAGCCCGAGGATGTGGCTGCGGCGGTGATGTATGCCGTGCTCGCCCCCGACCATGTCGCGGTGAACGAGATCCTGCTCCGTCCCACCGACCAGGCCTGACCACCGACAACCTCCAGGCCTGACGGCCGGCATCCTGCCGGGCGCCACTCCGGCCCACCGGGTGCACTACCGCCCAGGTGGCGCCACCTCGCCATCACCGGCGCGGCGTCAATGAAGGTCGCCCCCGGCGATAGTGCCCTGATAGCGTGCGGAACTTAGTTGTGTTAGGCACTCCAAGGGCAGGGGCCTGGGATGGCAAAAGGACGTCATGCGCGCCCACAACCAGCGCGCCGGGTTCGATGGCTGGGTATCGGGTTGGCTGGCCTGGTCGTGCTCGGCGGGACCAGCGTCATGCTCGCGGTTCAGGCGGCCATCGGCGACGACGACCAGACCACCTGCGTCGGTGAGATGACGCCACTGGTGGTGGCCTCTTCTGCCGACAAGGCCGGGCTTCTCGCCCAGATGGCGGCCGACTTCAACACGCGAAACCCGACGAGCCGCGGGCCGTGCGTCGAGGTCGAGGTCCTCACCAAGAGTTCGGGAACGGCGCAAATCGCGCTGGCGCGCGGCTGGACCGCCGACGACGGACCGCGGCCCGATGTTTGGTCCCCGACCGGTTCCGTGTGGCTGCCCTTGCTCGAGCAGCGACTCAAGGCCGCGAAGCGGCCGAGCCTCATCGCGGATCCGTCCGCGGTCACGAGTGTCGCCCAGTCCCCGATGGTCATCGCGATGCCTCGCCCGATGGCCGAGGCACTCGGCTGGCCAAGCGAAGAGATCGGCTGGAGCGAGCTTCTCAACCTGGCAAGGTCGCGCACCGGCTGGGGCGCGTACGGCCATCCCGAGTGGGGCAGCTTCGTGCTCGGCAAGACCAACCCCAACTTCTCGCACGCCGGGCTCGAGGGCACCATCGCCGCGTACTACGCCGCCGTTGGTCGGACGTCCAAACTGACCGTTGCCGACGTCGGGCTGGCCACCACCCGCGAGTTCGTCGCCGGGGTCGAACAGACCATCCAGCGGTACGGCGACACCACCGGGTCATTCGCCTCCGACTGGCAGAAAGCCGACGCCGAGGGCCGGGCCATGGAGTACGTCTCCGCTCTGGTCACCGAGGAGAACCTCGTGGTTTCCTACAACCAGGGAAACCCCACCGGTGACCCGGCGAAGGCCGGCGACCTTCCCCAACCGCGGATCCCGCTGGTGTCGATCTACCCCAAGGAAGGCACCTTCATCGCCGACCACCCCTACGCGACCCTCGATGCCGACTGGGTCACTCCCGAGAAACGCGCCGCTGCCGAGAAGTTCTACGCCTACCTGGTCAGCGACGAGGTCCAGCGCATCTGGCAGGAGAACCACTTCCGCAACATCCGCGGTGAGCTCGCCCCCGCTCTCGGGCCCGAGAAGGGGGTGCTGCCGACCCAACCGAAGGCCGAGTTGCAACCGCCGGCGGCCGAGGTCACCAACGCCGTACTCGCCAGTTGGGCACAGTTGCGCAAGGTCGCCAACGTGCTCACGCTGGTCGACGTGTCAGGGTCGATGCGCGACCCAGTCGCTGGTTCCGAGACCACCAAACTCGCGGCAGCCAGCGACGCGATCGCCGACTCCCTGAAGTTGTTCACGGACAACGACGAAGTGGGCCTGTGGACCTTCTCGGATGCCGCCCGCGGGCCCGACTACACCCAACGCGTGCCGATCGGCCCGATGGGCGGCAAGGTCGGCAGCGGCGACCGCCGCAGTGCGCTGTCGGCCGCGGCAATGACGCTCGAACCGCAAGGCGACACCGCGTTGTACAACAGCCTTGCCGCCGCCTACCAAACCGTCGCCTCGCGGTACCGCGACAACCGGATTAATGCCGTCGTGCTGCTCACCGACGGAAAGAACGAGACCAGCGGTGGGCTCAGCCTCGACGCGCTGCTGGCGCAGGTGCAGCGCACCTACCCCAGCAAGCCCGTGCACATCATTACCATCGGCTACGGCCCCGACGCCGACAACGAGACCCTCGCCAAGATCGCCCAGGCCAGCGAGGGAGCCTCCTACAAGGCCGCCACGACCGCCGACATCGCCAAGGTCTACTCGCAGGCCCTGTCCAACTTCTGACCCAGTGGCACTTCTGACCCACTGACCAGGCACCCTGCTCGCCGGCCACCCGACGCACTGGCCGGCGAAGGACGGTGGCGGAGGGTCATCGCCTCGGGTGCGCACCCGACATCCGGATGACGGTGCGCACCAGCGAGTCGATGGAGTCAACGACGCCGGAGTCGTCGACTCCCAGATCGCCGGACAGCACTGACAGTTCGGTGCACCCCAGCGCCACACCGTCGGCACCGCCCGAGCGGAGATGCTCGACGAGCGCGGTGAACCGTTCTCGCGGAACAGGATTGCCGGCCTTCACCCCGTCGTAGATGACCGCCATGACCTCGCGCTGCACCTCGCGTGAGGGTGTCACCACCTCGATTCCGGCCTCCGCTGCGGCCCGCTGGTAGGTGCCGGCGCGCAGGGTGCCGTCGGTGGCGAGCACCCCTAGCCGACGCAGTCCGGGGACCGCCGCGAGCGCGGCGTCAATGGTCTCGGCCACCGTATCGAGCACCTCGACCTCAACCGCGGCGCGCATCGCCTCGAGCCAGACCGTGGCGGTGTTGCACGGGATCGCGACAAAGCGCGCGCCGGCCCGTTCCAATGCCACGACATCGGCGACGAGCGCCGGTTCAGGGCTGGGACCCGTGCCGAGCACGGCGGCGGTGCGGTCGGGCACGGTCGTGTCCTGCCAGACCAGGGCATGCACGTGCTCCTGGTCGCTGGCCGCGTCGGTGAGCTCGACCAAGCGGCGCAGGAAGTGCACGGTGGCAGCCGGCCCAATGCCGCCGAGCACTCCGACCGGCTGGCCGACCACGCCGCTCCCAGCGGTGGATGCAGCGGTGGGCGTAACGCCGGGAGCCGGCGTCACGTCATCCGTGTCGGTCATCGAGCAACGAAGTGCTCGCGGAACTTGCGCACGTGGTTGACGTGGTAGGCGACGTTGTAGGCGCGGCGCTTCAGGGTGAGATCGGGGCCGTACCAGTTCGGGTCGCTCGCCCGGCCGGCCCGCATCAACCCGAGGGCCTTGTCGCGCAGCCCGCGGTCGAGGACGTAGCGCTTGACAACGTACTTCGGCACAAACGCGAAGAGATGCTCGCCACGGGCGATGCTCACCCCCTCCATCGGCTCGTGCCGCACCCAGTCCCGCACGTACCACTCGGACACATTGTTGCCACCGGCGGTGACGTAGAAGTTCGACCGACCAAGCCGAACGTTGACCTCGAAGAAGACGTACTCGCCAGTACGCCGGTCGTACTTGAGATCGAAGTTGGAGAACCCGACGTAGCCGACCCGTTCGAGGAACCGCCGGGCCTGGTCGATCACCTCATCGAGCTCGGTGGTGATGATGACGCACGGGTTACCGATGGCGAGCGGGTGATGTTCTTCGAGCAACACGTGGCCGACTGCACCAAACCGCACCGTGCCGCGCCGGTCCGAGTAGCAGGTGAGGACGCGCATATTGGTGTCGTCGCCGGGGACAAAGTCCTGGAGCAGGAATGCCCCGTCGTAGCTCGATCCGCGAACCGCCGCCAGGGCGGCATCCAACTCGTCCTTGGTGTCGCAGACATAGACCTTCTTCTTCCCCGCGAAGGTGGCGTAGTGATAGCGCGCGCTGTCGGCGGGTTTGGCCACCACGGGAAAGCCGAACGGCAGGTCGTGCTCTTCCCCGTCGTTGCGCGAGGCATCGACGACCACGGTGGCCGGATGTGGCACCCCCACCTCGTCGAGTAACTCGTAGAAGCGGTCCTTGCGGACGACCTTGTCCAGCAGCGGCCGGTCGATGTACGGGATGGTGAACCACTGCCCGAGGTGGGCTCGGTGCTCGATGATCATCCGCACGTACCAGTCCCCGGCGGCGACGAGTAGCAGCGGGGGGTGGCCTGTCCCGCTGTACTCACGGCCCACCTGTTCGAGGGCGGCGACGAAGGTGGACGGTTCCTCCAGGCCCGGCACATAGCGGTGGTCGCAGACTCGGCTCATCGCGATCGGCCCACCGTCGCTCATGTTGACCACCAGCGGACGCACTCCGTATGCGGCGTGGAAGGTGCGGACCAGGCTGTAGGCGGTGATGTCGCCACCGAGGATGACGGGCCGGAAGTCCGTGGCGGGCGCGGGGGCGTCGGTCACGGGCTAAGACTTCCACACTGCGGACGACGGCGCCGCGGGCGACTGGCCGGATGACGCGTTCCCTCGGGTCCGCTGCGCGCGAGAGGACGCCGAGCGATTCAGGCACGCGGGTTGTCACGCTGCACAGAACGGAGGAAGATCTCCCCGGAGCACGATGCCCGGTACCTCACCCTGACGAAGGTCATGCCTCGCCCGGGCTGGTGGCATCCCGAAGGAGAGGCTCGGCGCATATGGGAATGTCTGTGTCTCGGCATCGTCGAACGGCAATACCATGACCGCCATGCAGGGAATGCGAGTCGTCCTCGCCGAAGACAGCGCACTGCTCCGGCAGGGCTTGGTGGCACTGCTCAGCGAGCATCCGGCCATCGTCGAGGTCGTCGAAGCCGCCGACCATGACGGGCTGCTCCGGGCCGTCGATGAGGCGCGCCCAGACGTGGTCCTTGCCGACATCCGGATGCCGCCGAGCCACACCAACGAGGGCATTCGGGCCGCCGAGCGCTTCCGGCGTACTCATCCGCGGCTCGGCGTGGTGGTGCTGAGTCAACACGCCGATGCCGAAGGCGCCCTGGAACTGGTCGCCGGTGGCAGCACTGGGCGAGGCTACCTTCTCAAGGAACGGGTCTCGGACGTCGACCACCTGGTCGCGGCCCTCGACGCCGTGCGACGGGGCGAAAGTGTCATCGACCCACAGGTCGTCGATGCCCTGATGCGACACCGGATGCGGTTCGAGTCCAGCCCGGTCGCGCGGCTGACCCCTCGGGAGCGCGAAGTACTCGGACTCATCGCAACCGGAGCCTCGAACTCAGGGGTCGCGGCCGACCTGCACGTCACGTCACGGGCGGTCGAGAAGCACATCAACTCCATCTTCACGAAACTGGACCTCCCCGCCGGCGACCAGACCCACCGGCGGGTAGCAGCGGTGCTGCTCTATCTCGGTGACAGCGGGGCCAGTGCGGAGGTGCACGCGACGGAAGGCAGTCGGCGGTGACTCTCGACTCCATCCTGCGGCACATCCGCCGGCCCGAACTCGCCAGCACCGGTGAGCAGCGGTTGCGCGCGTACCTCGCGATCAACCTGGCAGCGATCTTCCTGGCCGTCGTCGGCTTGTCCCTGGCCCGGGTGAGTGGGCTCGACTCGCCCCAGCTCCGGGTCACCCTCTGGGTACTGCTCGGCGCCGGTGCGCTCATCGGCTCCGGGTTGTGGCTGTCGGCCCGAGACCTCACCGACCAGGCCGCGGCGCTGGTGGTGGTCGCGACCTGGACCGTGGCCATTGTCACCACCTGGGTGTCCCCGTTCATTGCGCCGGTCGCCTTGCTCATCCTGCTGATCCCCCTGGTGATCGTCGCCGACAACCTGCCGGCCCGCATGCGCGCTCCGATGGTCACCACCACCATGGTGGTGTCCGGCCTCCTGATCGCGCTCGGGGAACTCGGTCGCGCAGACTTTGTCGACACCGACTCGGCGCGCGCGCTCCGGGCGCTCCTCGCCGGGCTGTTCGTCCCGCTCACCGTCGGAGTGATCGCGCTCGGCCTGCGCGACTATGCCCGGCGGCTCTGGGACCGAACCCGCGAGCTCGAGGAGTCTCGATCTCGGCTGGTCGCGGCGGCCGTGGAGGCCAGGCGGTCGATCGAACGGGACCTGCACGATGGCGCCCAGCAACGGCTCGCCGCGCTCGCGGTCCAGGTCGGCCGGGCCACTCGACTGTGCGAGACGGACCCCGACCAGGCGAAGGCGATCGTCGGCGGCCTGCAGGCCCATCTGGACGCCGCGATCAAGGACCTGCGTGACCTCGCGCACGGCATCTATCCGACTCTGCTCGCCGATCGCGGCCTGTCCGGCGCCTTGCCTGCCGCGGCGCGGCGCACCACGTTGCCGTGCACGATCGACACCGCCGGCGTCGCGCGATACAACCCGGATGCCGAGGCGGCGGTGTACTTCGGCTGCCTCGAGGCGATGCAGAACGCCGATCGGCACTCGCACGGCACCGTCATCCGCGTCACCGTCTGGGAGGGCGCCCGCCGCACCATCCGCTTCCGGGTCGCGGACGACGGAGTGGGGTTTGCGGTCAGCCCGGCGCCGAACGCGCATGGGCTAACCGGCATGCGCGACCGGGTTCGCGCCGCTGGTGGAGAGTTGACGGTGCAGTCCTCCTCCCGCGGCACCGTGGTCGACGGTGTCGTCCCCAACCGCGGCTCGCGTCTGCCCGACATTCGGGTAGCCCCGGGCGCGGGAAGTGACACCAGGTCCGCGCGACGCGCGCGGTCCCGGCAAGCGATCCGTCGCTGACGACACCGCCGCTGTGGCTCCTGCTACCGCCACTCCACCGCAACTGGCACCACCACACCAGACAGGTGGTGCCTGTACCACCTGTCTGCCTGGTACCACCACACCAGACAGCGCGCGCGGTACCTGTGATTCTTATCTCAGTGGCCGTCGCAGGGGACGGTTCACCCACCGAGGAGTAGGTCGGCGACCCGAGGCGTCCGGCTCCTTGTTATGCCCGGCGGCAGGCTGCATCCTGGGATGTGGCCTGCCGCCGCGCCGTGCTGTCGGCCGTGACGTGTGCACCGGCCGCGCGGTGCCGGTCGACACCACAGTTGCCTCCGGCGCCCACTCTCGGAACAGGATCGCCGGATGCCGCGTTGCCCGGTCACGTCATCCGCCGAGTTCAGGAGTCAGTCATCGTGCGCGCGATCTGGAACGACATCGTCGTTGCCGAGTCCGACGACACCGTCGTCGTCGAAGGCAACCACTATTTTCCCGCTGCTGCGGTCGACCACGAGGTACTCCGACCGAGTAGTACCCAGACGGTGTGCCCGTGGAAGGGCACCGCGTCGTACTGGTCGCTGGAGGTTGGCGCAGCAACCACCAGCGACGCAGCCTGGTACTACCCGGAGCCGAAGGAGGCCGCCGAGCAGATCCGGGGCCGGGTGGCCTTCTGGAAGGACGTCACCGTCGAGCCCTGAATCCCCAGGCCTCCCGCATTCTCAGATGGCCAGCAGGGCGACGACCAGCCCGATGACGACCGGAACCCCGAACACCACGTCGAGCACATGGAAAGGCACCCAGTGCAGATGGGTGACCTTCCATCCGTAATCCGCGTCCGGCCACTCCGGGGGGCGCCAGCGGCGGGCCCGGGCCAGTCGCTGGCCGAGGAAGCACACGGTGTAGATGCCGAGGAACACCCACCACGCGTCGAGCACTCCGCTCTCGGTCACGGCCGACGACCCGCAGCGCGGGAGGTGCCGAGCTGCGGATGCCGGCGGCCTGACATCCCCGGTCGCTGGTTCCCCTGCGCTCGCCACGTCATGGGCAATCGCTGGTTCCCCTGCGCACGCTGCATCATCCGCCGAGCACCGCGATCACGGCTGCCCGATCGACTCCAGCAGCCCGGCGAACCAGGCGACCGAGGGGTCGAACGCCTTGCCGCCGCGGATCCGGGGGAACTCGACCGCGCGCAGTTCGCCCCCACGCTCCTCGTCATGGCCGATGACGCCCGCCTCACCGCGCAGCGCGCAATCAACGGCGAGGTCAGTGCACTCCCGAATGAGCGCCAGATCGCGCTCATTAGCCGGCGCAGACCGGGAGAAGTACCCCGACTTCTGCACCATCGTCTTCTCGGCACCGAGCAGTTCGGCGAACTGCTTGGCGAACCAGGCGCCGGGGTTGACCTTGTCCAGCTGGACGTGCCCGAACGGGTCCCGGGGAACCTCCTGACCGGCGCCCTCCAACTCCGCGACCACCTCGGCGACCCCGGCACCCTCGCTGAGGAAGATGTTCACGCACCCCACCTCGTCCATCACACCGCGGAGCCGGGCGGCCTCGCTGGCCACGTCGATCTGCCGTTCGGGGACGAAGACCGCGTGCACGTCCCACCGCTGCGGGTCGTTGCCGAGTGACGGGACGTACTCCTGCTCAGTCACCCACGCGTGGTACTCCTGCGCGGTGGCGGCGGTGAGCCAGCCGCAGTTGCGGCCCATGACCTCGTGGACGATCAGCATGCGGGGGTTCGAGGAATGCTCGGCGACGATGTTCTGCGCGTACCGCGACCCCTGCTCGGCGGCGGTCCAGGCGCCCAGGCTCTGCCGGATCGGCACGACATCGTTGTCGATGGTCTTCGGCAGACCCACGACGGTGAGCTCGTGGTTGTTCTCGTGCAGGTAGGCGGCGAGGTCGGCGGCGGTGGTGTTGGTGTCGTCCCCTCCGATGGTGTGCAGCACATCGACGCCGTCGGCAGTGAGTTGCTCGGCCGCGACGTGCAGCGGATCCTGACCCTCCCGCACCAGCCCACGCTTCACACAGTCGGCGACGTTGGTGAGCTTGACCCTGCTGTTGCCGATGGGTGAACCACCAAAGCGGTGCAGCAGGTGCGCCGCGGCCCGCGCCTGCGCGGTGACCTCGACGTAGTCACCGCGCAGCAGCCCGGCGTACCCGTTTCGGTAGGCGATCAGCCGCACCTCGGGTGCGAGCTCGGTGTATCGCTGGATCAGCCCGCCGACGGCGGAGGACAGACAGGGTGCCAGCCCTCCGGCGGTGAGCATGGCGACGGTGCGGACGGTCATGAATGCTCCTTGCGATGCAGGTCGTCAGGCCGGACCGGATGGCGTGGCCCATGGGTCGCTGGAGCCATCCTCTCCTGTCGCGATCATGGGTGATCATCGGCGTCCAGCCGCCGATCACCCATAGGTCGTCGGATCGTGGCTGCGGTGCGTCAGCGTGGGAGGTCCGCCGCAACGAGCTCGGCGGTCTGCAGCATGTTGAGCGCCGCACCCTTGCGGAGGTTGTCGCCCGAAATGAACAGGTCGAGCGTGTAGGGCTCACCCGCGGCTTGGCGCAGACGACCGGCGAACCGGGGGTCGGCGCCGACCACGTCGTTGGGGGTCGGGAATTCGGGTTCGTCGGGGTCGTCGAGGAGCACCACCGCCGGCGCCTCGAGCAGCACCTGGCGGGCCTCGGCCACCCGGACCTTCTGCGAGAACGTCGCATGCACGGTGACCGAGTGCGACGACACCACCGGCACACGCACACAGGTAGCCGACACCGGGAGGTCCTGGAGGTCGAGGATCTTGCGGATCTCGGCCTGCACCTTGACCTCTTCCGACGTCCACCCGTCGCCGGCGTGATGCCCGACGAAGGGGATGACGTTGAGCGCCAGCGGTGCGGGAAACGGCGACTCACCGAGTTCGTGCTCGATCAGCCGCCGCACGTCGCCCGGCCGCATCCCCAGTTCGTGGTCCCCGTGCACGAGGTCAAGCTCGCTACGCAGCCGCGAGATCCCAGCCCGGCCCAGACCAGACGCGGCCTGCAAGGTGGTGACGACCAACCCACGAAGCTCCCACACTCGGTGGAGAACAGCCAGGACGTCGATCATCGTCATCACCGTGCCACCCGGATTGGCGATGATGCCGCGCGGCCGGTCGGCGACCTTGCGCGGGTTGACCTCGGGCACCACGAGCGGCACGTCGGGCTCGCCCCGAAACACGGTGCTGTTGTCGATGGCGACCACACCGCGGGCGGCGGCGAACTCGACCCAGGCCCGGGTGACCGCCGGCGGGATGTCGAAGATCGCTACGTCGACACCATCGAAGAACTCAGGGGTTACCGCCGCGACCTCGACCTGCACACCACCGACAACGAACCGCTTGCCGACATCTTCGTCACCAGCGGCCAGCCGCACCCGCCCCCAGTACTGATGACGCGTCACCAACACGTCGAGGACCACCCGGCCCACCGCACCGGTGACCCCGACCACGGCCAGCGTCGGCCGGGCGTCCTGCGTCACGTCATCCGTCACGACTGTCCCTGTCTTGTGGTCGAACGAGAACCTGTCAGCGGCCGGTTCCTGCGTAGACGACCGCTTCGCCCTCAGTGGAGTCGAGGCCGAACGCGGTGTGCACCGCCTGCACGGCCTCGTCGAGAAGGTCGTCACGGGTGATCACCGAGACGCGGATCTCCGAGGTCGAGATCATCTCGATGTTGACACCCGCCTCGGCCAGGGCGTTGAAGAACGTGGCCGACACGCCGGGGTTGGAGCGCATACCGGCCCCGACCAGCGACAGCTTGCCGATCTGGTCGTCGTACTGGATGGCGCTGAAGCCCACCTCCGACTGGATGCCGCGCAGCGCCTGCACGGCACGCTGTCCATCGGTGGTGGGCAGGGTGAAAGAGATATCGGTGAGGCCGGTCTCGGTGGCGGACACGTTCTGCACGATCATGTCGATGTTGATCTCCGCCGCGGCGACGGCCCGGAAGATGCGAGCCGCCATCCCGGTGCGGTCGGGCACACCGACCACGGTGACCTTGGCCTCGCTGCGATCGTGGGCGACGCCGGTGATGATCGGGGCTTCCACAGCGGCTCCTTCGGTGGGGTGGTTGGCGACGATCGTGCCTTCCTTATGGGAGAACGACGACCGCACGTGGATGGGGATGCCGAAGCGCCGGGCGTACTCGACGCTGCGCAGGTGCAGCACCTTGGAGCCGCACGCCGCGAGCTCGAGCATCTCCTCGGCAGAGACCCGGTTGAGCTTCCGCGCGGTCGGCACGATGCGCGGGTCAGCGGTGAACACGCCGTCGACGTCGGTATAGATCTCGCACACGTCCGCAGCCAGCGCGGCGGCCAGCGCGACCGCGGTGGTGTCGGTGCCGCCCCGACCGAGCGTGGTGATCTCGTTGGTGTCCTGGCTGACACCCTGGAACCCGGCGACGATGACGACGTGGCCCTTGCCGAGCGCCTCGGTGATGCGCCCTGGGGTGACATCGATGATCTTGGCCTTGCCGTGCACGGCATCGGTGATGACGCCCGCCTGGCTGCCGGTGAATGAGCGCGCGCTATAGCCGAGGTCGGAGATGGCCATCGCGACCAGCGCCATCGAGATACGTTCGCCGGCGGTCATGAGCATGTCGAGTTCGCGCGGTGGCGGGACCGGGCTCACGTCATTCGCGAGGTCGAGCAGCTCGTCGGTGGTGTCACCCATCGCTGAGACGGCGACGACCACATCGTGGCCGCCCTTCTTCGTCTCGGCGATGCGTCGCGCTACCCGCTTGATGCTCTCGGCGTCGGCGAGCGAGGAGCCGCCGTACTTTTGGACGACGATCGACACTGGGGGTCCTGGGGCTCGAACGGTGACGGAAGGGCCCATCGTATCCAGCGCTGCGAGCGGACGGTGCGCGGCCCGGGCCGCGTCGGGCGGCACGGGCATCAACCGCAGCCGCCATCGACCGGCTCGCTGACGAGCCCACACCGGACTGAACCTCATTCGTCGGTTCGGGATGCCAGTCCAGGCTCACCAGAGAAAGGTGGAGCCCGGAAGCGGGTGGGTCGGGCGCCGTGTGGGCGGACCGGATGCCCTCATCCGGACGAGAGGAGTGCACTATGGCACGACGACGGACCATCGGTACCGCGCTCGCGGTCGCCTGCATGGTCGCCATCCCGATCGGCTCCACGGCGGCGGCGGCGAGACCGGGCGGGGCGTCATCCACCGACCAGGTCATCACGGCTCGCGCCGCTGATCGGACCACGTCGGCCGAACGCGCCCGGGTCGACCGGGTACCGACACCGCGCCCGGACTGGTTCTCGTGCGACCCGTTCGCCACGGGTGCTGAATGCGCCACCGTGCCGCTACCACTCGACTATGACCGCCCAGATGGCCCGACCATCGACATCGCGATGCTGCGGCTCACCGCACGGCAGCCGGCTCGCAAGATCGGCACGCTGTTCCTCAACCCCGGCGGCCCCGGCGGCTCCGGCGTGGCCATCGCCGCGGCCGCCACTCAATTCCTCGGGAACGACATCCTCGACCGCTTCGACATCATCGGGTTCGACCCGCGCGGTACGAACTTCAGCGACCCGGTGCAGTGCTGGGGCGACCTCGGTGCGCAGTTCGATGCCCTCGAGGGCATCGTCGCGGTGCCGTTTCCGTTCACCCGCAGCGAGACCCGCGCGTACGTGCGGTCGTCGGTGAACTTCGGCGAGGCCTGCTCGAGCACGGGCCGGCCGCTCGCGGGCTCGATGTCGACGGCAACGGTCGCCCGGGACATGGACGTGCTCAGGCGGATGGTCGGCGACCGCCAACTGACCTACCTCGGCTTCTCCTACGGCTCCTATCTCGGCACGGTCTACGCCAACCTCTTCCCGGACCGGGTACGCGCGGTCGCCATCGACGGCGTCGTCGACCCCGTTGCCTGGGCCGGCACCGCGGCAACGGCCGACGTACCGCAGACCCAGCGGATCGGCTCCGGAGAAGGTGCGGCCAGGGTGCTGGCGGAGATCCTCGACCGTTGTGCCCAGGCCGGGCCCCGGTTCTGCCGGCTCGCCAGGCGCGGCGACCCTGAGCAGCTGTATACGACGATCCGCACGCGGTTACAGGCCGAACCGCTCATCATCTCCGACCCGTCCACCGGCGAGCCCCTCGAACTCGGTGACAACCTGCTCACCGCGGTCCTGCTCAGTGACATGTACACGCCCTTTGCCGGCGAGGTCGTCGTCGAGGACCTGACCTCCGTGCTCGACCTGCTCGAGAAGGAGGCACCCACGGGCAGCGCGGCTGCCAGCCGCCAGGACGAAGCACGAACGCAGTTGCGGGACAAGGCAACAGCGGTACGTTCGGCCGGTCGCGAGGACCGGGCCGCACTGGCGCGCACGGCAGATGCGGTCGGCTGGGGGTTCCCGTACGACAACAGCCCCGAGGCGTTCCAATCGGTGCTGTGTACCGATGGCCGCAACCCGGCCCGGGCCGCCGACTGGCCGGGGTTCGTCGCGGCCGGCGAGTCCAGCGCGCCCGACTTCGGCGCGCTCTGGACGTGGGCCTCGTCGCCCTGTGCACGCTCGACGTGGACCGTGCAGGACGAGGACTCGTACCGCGGTCCGTTCACCCGCACCACAACCAGCCCGGTGCTGGTCGTGGGCAACCTCTGGGACCCGGCAACCGCCTACAGCGGTGCGGTGCGGGCCTCCCAGTTGCTGCCGAACAGCCGACTGCTCACCAGCGACAGTTGGGGGCACACCGCGTACGGCACCTCGGATTGTGCCACCGTGGCGATCGAGCGCTATCTCCTCGCGCGGTCGCTGCCCGCCGCGGGCACGCAGTGCGTCGGTGACGAGCAGCCGTTCGCCACGCCGATCACCGATCCGACCGGCGGGGGCCTCGGCCAGGGTCGCCCGACCGACAACCTCAGGCTCCCGCCGGTGGTGCCGCCGTTCCCAGGAGCTGCGCCCCGCCGTTAGCTGGCGCGCCGGTCGGTGGCGCGCTGAGCGTCATCCGGCCGACAACACACCGAGGCGGGTCCGCCCATCGACCGGACCTGCCTCGGGCGTTCGTCCACCGGGCTGCCATCGGCCGGCGCGAACCAGCGAGGTGCGCGAGGCTGTGCATACGCCGCGACACCCCCTGCATGTGGTGGCCACCCTGCACAGATGCCCTCCGGCGCAACCAGCCCGGAGGGCATCTGGCGTGCGGCGGCACCCCGGTTTCACCCGCCGACGTCGAGAGCGCGCAGGTATCGCCGCGTCATCCACCGCTGACCGGCCCGACCGAATGGCCCGGACAACCGGGCAAGCAGGGTTGCCGGACGGAGAAGCCCGAGACCGTGAACCGCAGCCCACCGTCATCCGTACGCTCCACGACGAAGCGTTCCTCCCCCGCCTCCGGATGACCAGGCATGGTGCCGTAGGCGAAACCACGCGCGTCCGGCCGTTCCACCAGAGAGACCACGCGGCAGGGGATTCGCAGCGTGAGGGGGCCCACACCGAGCCGCATCGCCACCACGGTTCCGGCGACGAGCGGAAGGTCGGATGACGCCACCCGCAGCCCGGCGCGCTCGTGCACCCGCCAGGTGAGCAGGTCGTGCGCCGCGGCATCGAGGTCGGTGCGCCGCAGCAGGGCCGACGCCGAGAACGACATCGACCCCGGCTCGGGCGCCGCTCGCGGACCGAGCACCGCGTCATCGCTCGCCCCGACCCCGGAATAGGAGAATGGCAGGGCACGCAGCGCAGCGGCCTCGCGCTCGGGGGAGCAGTTCGGCCACCAAAACCACACTTCAGGGGTGCAGAGCGTCGAACTGGGCCTCGGCGACCAGGTCGGCGTCGGCGTCGAGGCGCACGTGCGCGAGCAGCGCCTGAACCACCCGAAGCGCGGATGCCGCCCGC
>JBOFLG010000124.1:0-34073 GCA_051657745.1 Dermatophilaceae bacterium
GCATCTCGGCGGGGGTGGTGAGGTAGAAGTCGTCGGCGTCGAACTTGAACCGGTTCGGGTCCATCATCGTCGAGCCGGACTGCACACACAGCAGCGCCGAGTGCGCCTTGGCGTCCTCGGGGTGGGTGTAGTGCAGGTCGTTCGTGGCGAGCAGCGGCAACCCGAGTTCGCGGGCCAGCCGGAGTAGGTCGCGCTGGACGCGCCGCTCGATGTCCAGGCCGTGGTCCATCAGTTCACAGAAGTAGTTCTCCGCACCGATGATGTCCCGCATCTCGGATGCCGCCTGCTTGGCAAGGTCATACTGCCCCAACCGAATTCGAGTCTGGACCTCGCCGGATGGGCAGCCAGTGGTGGCGACCAACCCGCTGCCGTGGCGCTCGAGCAGCTCGCGGTCGATGCGCGGCCACTTGGCCCAGACCTGGTCGAGCGACGCCTGGCTGTTCATCCGGAACAGGTTGTGCAGCCCCGTGTTGTCGCGGGCGAGCAGGGTCATGTGCGTGTACGCGCCCGAGCCGGATACGTCATCACCGGGGCGGGTGCGCTCGTCTCCCCAGCGCACTCGCGTCTTGTCGGCGCGGTGCGTGCCCGGCGCCACGTAGGCCTCGACGCCGATGATCGGTTTGACGCCCGAACCCTGCGCCTTCTTCCAGAATTCGTACGCCCCGAAAAGGTACCCGTGGTCGGTCGTGGCGAGGGCCGGCATCCCCAACTCGGCGGCCCGCTGGAACAGGTCGCCGATCCGGGCCGCGCCGTCGAGCATCGAGTACTCGGTGTGCACATGGAGGTGGACGAACGAGTCCGAACCCGTCCGCGCAGTGGTGGTCGAGGTGGTTCCGGAGCCGTTCGGGGAGGACATCGTCGCCGAGTCTAGATCGCCGCCTGCTGCCCCCGTCATCCGCCGGTCAGAGCCGGTCCAGAGCCCCCTGGAGGTCATCGGGGTAACGGCTCTCGAAGGTGACCCACTCCCCCGTTCCCGGGTGCTCGAAACCGAGTCCGACGGCGTGCAGCCACTGCCGGTCCAGCCCGAGCCGCTTCGCCAACGTCGGGTCGGCGCCGTAGAGCGGGTCGCCGACGCACGGATGCCGCACCGCAGCCATGTGCACCCGGATCTGATGGGTGCGGCCCGTCTCCAAGCCGATCTCGAGCAGGCTGGCGTACCGGAACGCCTCGAGCAGTTCGTAATGGGTGATGGCGTGCTTGCCCGACTCCTTGACGGCGAACTTGTACTCGTGCCCGGGATGCCGCCCGATCGGGGCGTCGATGGTGCCGCTGACCGGGTCGGGCAAACCCTGGACCAGCGTGTGATAGGTCTTCTCGACGCGACGCTCTCGGAAGGCGCGTTTGAGCACCGAGTAGCCGCGCTCACTCGTGCACACGACCATCAGGCCGCTGGTCCCGACATCGAGGCGGGACACAATGCCCTGACGCTCGCTCGCCCCGCTGGTGGACACCCGGTAACCAGCGGCCATGAGCCCGGCAAGCACGTTCGGGCCGCTCCAGCCGACACTGGGATGGGCAGCAACCCCGACCGGCTTATCGACGACCACGATGTCGCTGTCCGCGTGGATCACCGTCATCCCCGGTACCGGCTCGGCCACCACCTGCACGGCCGGTGCCGGACCCGACGGCAGCTCAACTTCGAGCAGATCCCCGGCGGTGACGCGGTGGCTCTTGCCCACACCAGCAGAGTTGACGGTCACGCCCCCGCCCCCGGCCAACTCGGCGGCTTTGGTGCGAGACACGCCGAACAGCCGGGAGATCGCCGCGTCGACCCGCTCCCCCTCGAGGCCGTCGGGCACGAGGAGAGTGCGCGACTCAGTCATGGGCGCGCTCACCGGCTCCGTGCGCTGGCTGGTTGGCCGGCACGCCTCCCGACACCGGGATGCCGCGCCACGACAACAGCACGATCAGGCCTGCCGCACCGACGATGGCGATGTCAGCGACATTGCCGATGAACCACCCCGAATAGTCGATGAAGTCGATGACGTGTCCGCGCCCGGGGCCAGGCGCCCGGAATATCCGGTCGATGAGGTTGCCCACTGCACCACCGAGGAGCAGACCCAGGCCAACCGCCCAACTGCGCGTGCCGACCGTGCGGGCGATGATCGCAACCCACACGATGATCACCAACGACACCACGGTCAGCACCCAGGTGGCGCCATCGCCGATAGAAAATGCGGCGCCGGGGTTGCGCACCAGATTGAGTCGGAGCAGCGAGCCGACGACCTCAACCGGCTCTGTGGGGGTGAGGGCCGCCAGCGCCCAGATCTTGGTCGACTGGTCGGCGAGCAACGCCGATGCCGCACAGCCGCCCAGAACCGCGAACACCGAGCGGCGGCCCAGGGTCGGGGCCGAACTCGTGGTGGCGCTCGGCGTCAGCGGCGTTCCTGCTTCGTCTTGCAGGTCAGGCACAGCGTCGCTCGAGGAGCCGCTTGAAGGCGAAGTTTGCCGATGGGATCGCCGCACGACTCACACACTCCGTAGGTTCCGTCGTCGAGCCGCTTCAGGGCGTGCTCGTTCTGCTCCAGCATCTCGCGGGCGTTGTTCGCCAACGAGATCTCCTGCTCGCGCTCGTAGGTCTTGGCACCGGCGTCGGCATGGTCATCACCAGCGCCGTCGCCGGAGTCGCGCATCAACACCACAAAGTCGTTCTCCGCGTGACTGAGTTCGGCTCGTAATTGGGCAATGTCATGCTCGATCTCGGTACGGAGCGCGCGCCGGTCGGACGCCGTCCACGGTGACTCGCCCGCGCGAACCGGCAGCGAGGTCAGGCCGCCGTGCGCGGTGGCCTGGCCAGAGTCGGATGCCGCAGCGGTCGTCATGCCCGGCGCCTGGGATCGGGACCCGGCTCCGGTTGCCGACTTCCGCCTCCTTGTCACCGCCGGATTTGCCTCGGACTGCGAGGCGGAACCCTCAGGTGGGGACGTGGCCGCGGTCGAGGCCTGCGTCGCTGCTTTCGTGGTCATTGACAGCGCTCGCTTCACCATGTGGCGACCCTTTCTCCCACTGCATGCCGAGCCGACGCGGCCCGGATCGATGCAGGTGAGAATACGGCGCTCACGGACGACGAAGGGTGACTGCTCCACTGCACTTCAGCACGACGCTCCGCCGCCGCCGGCTCGGGGTGCTGGCACGCTCCGGATACACGCCGCCAGTAGGCAAGCCAGCACCCGCGACGAGTCACACCGCGTTCTGGCGTGCTCCGGCGTCGGCAGCGGTGCTCTTCAACTCAGACAACTGGCCCTGAATGTAGTCGTGCAGCCGGCTGCGGTAGTCGCGCTCGAATCCGCGCAGTTCCTCGATCTTGCGCTCGAGTAGCCCACGCTCACGCCCGAGGTCCTCGAGAATCGCGGCCTTGCGCTGTTGGGCCTCCGCCACCATGCCGGTGCTGCGCTCTCGCGCCTCAGTGAGCATCTCGTCCCGCTGCGTCGAGGCCGTACCGATCAACTCGTCGCGCTGAGCGGTAGCGGTGGAGACGAGGTCGTCGTGCTGCTTCTTGGCCGTGCCGACGAGGTTGTCGTGCTGCCGCTGCGCTGCACCGATCAGTTCGTCATGACGGCGCTGACCTTCAGCGATCAACTCATCCCGCTTGCTCTCACCTGCGGTGACGTGCTCGTCGTGCAAGCGCTGAGCCAACGCAATGACGCCAGCCGCGCTGGCACCGCCCCCGGCACCGGCGAGAGCCATCGCTCCAAGACTGACACCCTCGGGCTCCGCAGCGCCGCGAGGACCGGCGGACGATGTCCGCTGCTCTGCCTCGCGCTCGGCCAACTCGGCACGCTGCTGGGCGGCAGCGATGCGGCGTTGCGCGTCGCGCTCTGCCTCTTCGGTGCGTGAGCGGAGCGTGGCCATGTGCTGGTCTGCCGACGAGGATGCGCCATTGCGCGCAGCTGCGAGAGCAGCGGCGTCGCGCTGCCGCTCGTCCTGCAGCGCCGCAAGCTGGCCGCGCGAGTCGCCAAGACTGCCTTCGAGTTCGCGGACTCGCGCCTCGAGCACCGAGGCGCGCTTCTCCGCGTCAGTTGTTCGGATCTGCAGTTCGGAACCCTGCCGCTCCAGCTCACCGTTGCGGTGCTCCAGCTGGCCGACCCGACCCTGAAGGTCGGCGTTGCGGCTCTCGGTGTTGCCGCTCTTGCCCTCGTACTCACCAAGGCGGGCGGTGAGTTCGCTACGGGTGCCCTCCAATTCGCTCACTCGAGCGGCGAGCGTGGCGTTCTTGGCCCGAAGCTCCTCGAGGTCCTTCGCAGAGGCATCGACGTCGGCCTTCGAGAAGGTCGGCGCCATCCCTTTGCCTTCGCGGACGGTGTTCAACTCACCGCGAAGCTCGTCGGACTCCTTGGTCATGCGACGCATCTCGGCGACGATGTCGTCGAGGAAGTCATCGACCTCGCGCTCGTCGTACCCACGACGGAACTGGGTTTGGGTGAACGTCTTGTTGAGGACGTCCTCGGGCGTGAGAGCCATCTGAAACTCCTGGGTGGCCGGCTACGGGTCACATCCGGGCCCTGGCCCTGCCCGGGGCGGCAGGTCCTTGGTGGCTCCGGTTATCGGTCAGCGTACGCGATGCCGTGTCACACGTGACAGATGATGCGTCACAGCGGTCCGAACGGACGACGTGCATCGAGATGTTCACACTACGCGCCCCGGGTGGCGTCCAGACCGTCGCCCCCCGCGGCTCACAGCACGGCGTAGAGCAACGCCACACCGAGGAACAACACCATGAATGACAGGTCAATTGAGACGGCGCCGAGACGCAATGGCGGGATGACGCGGCGCAGCGCCCGTAACGGCGGCTCGGTCAGCGTGTACACCGGTTCAGCGACGACCAGCACCGGCCCGCGAGGGCGCCACTCGCGGGCGAAGATGCGGATCCAATCGAAGACGACCCGACCGACCAGCACCATCAGGTAGAGGAAGACGAGAAACCGCAGCACTGGGAACACGTCACTCATGGCGGAAGTCTCGCGGACGGGCCTGGGTTGTGACCGGGCGGGGGCGCTTAGCTCTGGTTGAAGACGGTCCGCCCACGCACCGGCTGGCCCTCATCAGCATTGACCTCGACCGTCTCCGGGCTGAGCAGGAACACCTTGGCGGTGACGCGCTCGATCGAGCCACGCAGACCGAAGACCAGGCCAGCGGCGAAGTCGACCAGCCGCTTGGCGTCGGCATCGTTCATGTCGGTGAGGTTGACGATCACCGGGATGCCGTCGCGGAAGTTCTCGCCGATCGTCTTGGCCTCGTTGTAGGTGCGCGGGTGAATCGTCGTGATGCGTGAGACCCCGCCAGCTGCAGGGGCCCGCACCACGGAGGCCACCGGTTGACGCGGACGCAACGGTGTCACCTCGGCCCGGTGCTCGTCGCGGCCGTCGACGTCGTCGGACACCTCATCGCCACCCTCGTATTCGTCGTACTCGTCGTACTCGTCGTAGCGCCCCTGGTCTTCGGCGAGCCCCAGGTACACCATCGTCTTGCGCAGTGCGCCAGCCATGACCTGCTCCTCGGTCGTCGGCCCCGCTCTCCGGTGCCGTCAGTGGTAAGTGAAGTTACCGCTGTGACGGGCGGGAACCGAGGATTGCCGACCCGACACGCAGGTGTGTCGCCCCTTCCGCAATCGCGGACTCGAGATCGCCGCTCATGCCAGCCGACACCCATGAGGCGTCCGGGTGGTCCTTCTGGATGACGCCGGCGACGTTTCGCAGCCGGGCGAAGGCCACCTGCGGGTCCTCCCCCAGCGGTGCCACCGCCATCACTCCACGGAGCCGCAGGCCCGAGCACCCGGCGACGAGATCGGCCAACTCTGGGGCGCGGTCCGGAGCGACACCGCCGCGCGCGCGGTCGGCATCCAAGCTCACCTGAACGGTGACGTCGACCACCCGGCCCTCCTCCGTCGCAGCCCGATCGAGTGCGCGGACCAAGCGCTCCCGGTCGAGCGAGTGCACCACCTCGACCAGACCTGCCGCAGCAGCAGCCTTGTTGGTCTGGAGCTGACCGACAAAATGAATCGCACAACGACCGCGACCGGATACCCGTGGGATCTTCTCGACGACCTCCTGCACGCGGTTCTCCCCGATGTCGGCAACCCCGAGCTCGATCAGCAGGTCGATGTCCGAGGCGGGGAAGTACTTGGTGACCACCACCAGCGTCGCCTCGTCGGTGCGCCCAGCTCGGCGCATCGCCGCATCGATGCGCTCACGGACCACGACGAGCGCCTCTGCGAGCGCGGCCCGGCGGCCGGTCATGACCCCACCCTGGCCACCACACCGGCGAACCGGCCGGTGCTGCCCTCACGCCGGTAGGAGAACAGGTCGGACGACTCGCGCGTGCAGCCCGGCAACCACCGCATCGCCACCGAGGCATTCCGCAGCTGGTCGACGACCGCGGCGCCGACATCGACCGCCGGAGTGCCCGTCCATGACACCGCAGCGGCCACCGGCTGGGCGTCGGCGACCGCGTCGCGGATCACCTCGGGAACCTCGTAGCAGCGGCCACACACCGACGGACCCACGACGGCCTCGATCTCGGTCGCGCCGAGGTCGCGCATCGCCGCGACCGCATGTGGCACCACTCGAGCGACCACTCCGGGCCGACCCGCGTGCACCGCGGCGACCACCCCCTCGGTGCTGGCGAGCAGGACTGGAACACAGTCGGCGACCAGCACCGCGAGCGCGAGACCGGGCTCGGCCGTGACGAGCGCGTCGCAGCGCGGCGCCTCGACCGGAACCGCCTCGACCACCACCACATCACCGCCGTGACACTGCTCCATATAGACGACCGGGCACCCGACAGACGCAGCGAGCCGGGCCCGGTTCGCTGCGACAGCGGAGGGGGCGTCGCCCACGTGGGAGCCCAGGTTCAGGCTCGCGTAGCGCCCGCTGCTCACTCCACCCGAGCGCGCAGTGAACCCTCGGACGGCCACCGGGGAGGTCTCGCGCCACCTGAACACCGCGGGCTCGGCGCGCTCGGTTACTTGAGGAAGTCGGGGACGTCGAGGTCGTCGCCGTCCCCGTATGTCACCGTGCGCGGCGGGGTGGCGCGGGCCGGCTCGACGATCGGTTCGGTGCGTTCGGTACGCACCGGAGCGTCATCCGGCGGTATCGATGCCGGGACGGACGGCGACGGTGCGCTCGGTGCGGCGAACGGCGTATGCCGGCCGTTGGCGGACACCTCCGGCGACGGCGGACCTGCGGGAGGGATGGCCCGCGACGCCGGATCTGCGGGCGGCGAGGCCGAACGACCCTGAATGGTGCCGAGCGCACGGTCGTCGGCCCGGCGAATCGGCGCACCGCCATCGAACCCGGCGGCGATGACCGTGACCCGCACCTCGTCGCCGAGCGCATCGTCGATCACCGCCCCGAAGATGATGTTGGCCTCGGGATGTGCCGCCTCCTGCACCAGGCGCGCGGCTTCGTTGATCTCGAACAGCCCGAGGTCGCTCCCGCCCTGGATGGACAACAACACACCGTGCGCGCCGTCGATGCTCGCCTCCAGCAGCGGGCTGGAGATTGCCAGTTCGGCGGCCTGCACCGAACGGTCCTCGCCGCGGGCCGAGCCGATGCCCATCAACGCCGAGCCGGCACCTTGCATGACGGACTTGACGTCGGCGAAGTCGAGGTTGATCAGGCCCGGCGTGGTGATCAGATCGGTGATGCCCTGGACACCGGACAGCAACACTTGATCGGCGCTGCGGAACGCGTCGAGCATCGACACCCCGCGGTCGCTGATCGAGAGCAACCGGTCGTTGGGGATGACGATCAGCGTGTCGACCTCTTCACGCAGACCGGCGATCCCCGACTCGGCCTGGTTCGCCCGACGGCGGCCTTCGAAGGTGAACGGGCGGGTGACCACCCCAATCGTCAGGGCGCCGAGCCCCTTCGCGATCCGGGCGACCACGGGTGCGCCGCCGGTACCGGTGCCACCACCCTCGCCTGCGGTCACAAAGACCATGTCGGCGCCCTTGAGCACCTCTTCGATCTCTTCGGCGTGATCCTCGGCGGCCTTCTTTCCGACCTCCGGGTCGGCACCGGCGCCGAGCCCTCGGGTGAGCTCACGTCCGACGTCGAGCTTGACGTCGGCGTCACTCATCAGCAGCGCCTGCGCATCGGTGTTGATCGCGATGAACTCGACGCCCTTGAGGCCGACTTCGATCATCCGGTTGATGGCATTGACGCCGCCGCCGCCGATGCCGACGACCTTGATGACGGCGAGGTAGTTCTGGGGTGCTGCCACGGCTCGGGCCTTCCAGTGGAATCACGTCTGGTGCGGTCGGTCCAGGAGTGCCCTGGACATCGACCAGCGGTTGCGGGTGCGTCCGGATCGATAGGTCGACGCTAGGTCGGGTGAGGGAGGCGATCAATGCAGACCGGGGGTGTGTCGCGACATCATTGAGGAAAAGCCGCCGCTGTACCCACTCGCGACCCACGGATTCTCGCCGACCACAGCAGCAGTATCCCTCATCTCGTCACCGGGTGATCGGCGTGTCCGGGGCGCTCACATCGATGACCGCCGACCGTCGTGGGAGCAATGCCTGCAAGATTGCCACCTTGCGGCCCGACTCCTCGCCCCCGCCCCAGACCACAGTGCGCGCCCCGAGCCGGAAGGTCACCAGATCGGCACTGCTGACGGTGACCGCCGTGACCTGGCGAGCGAGGTCTGCCGGAAGTGCGGCGAGGAGAGTCAGCGCGGCCTGCAAAGCGGTCGGCGTCATCCCGGCCTCGGCCGCCGCGCTCACCGTGGGCACACCGGCCGGTGCCGAGGTCACGGCACCGAACGCCACCCCATCGATATCGACGACCTCGAGCTGTCCCCGCGGGTTGCGGACCACGATCGCCGGCTCCCGGTGCACCACCTCCACCACGACCGTGCCCGGCCACGAACGGTGCACCGACACCTCGGCCACCCGGACGTCGCCGCGGACCCGCTCGGCGACCGCGTCCGTATCGACCCGGACCAGCGGCGTACCGAGGGCAACCGCGGCGCGGTCGGCAACCGATCGCACGACTGCCTGAGACACTCCGGTGACCCGCACCTCGTCCACGGCTAACACGGTGCTCCATCCGACCAGCCAGACCAGCCCGGCACCGACTACGCCCGCCATGATCAGCCCGAACGCGCGCCGCCACGGGTGTCTGCGCCGGGATGACGCACGCCGCGCGAACCTGGTCCGCGAGGACGCCAGCCCGCGCTCTACGGCGGGCCGACGACCGGTGACCCTCACGCCCGGCCCTCGCCAGCCCGCACCGCGAGGGCGTGCAGGACTCGAGGTGCCAGCCGGGTGACATCCCCCGCGCCCACGGTGAGCACCAGGTCACCAGGACCAGCGGCGTCGACCACCGCCGCGACCGCGGCATCGGGCGTGAGCCCGCTCTGCACCTGGCGGTGACCAGGTAGCGCGGCGAGCGGCGTGGCGACCAGGGACGGCCCGATCTCAGCCACCGGGGCCTCCCGGGCTCCGTAGATATCAAGGATGACGACCTGGTCAGCCGGTGCGAGCGCCGACGCGAACTCGGCCGCGAAGTCGCGGGTGCGGGAGTACAGATGCGGCTGGAACACCACTCGGAGCCGCCCGGTACCGGCGCGCCGCACCAGGTCGGCCGAGGTTGCGACCAGAGCGGCAACCTTCGCGGGGTTGTGCGCGTAGTCGTCGACCACCGTCACTCCCGCCACGACACCGCGCACCTCGAACCGCCGGGCGGCGCCGGTAAACCCGGCCAAGCCACCAAGCACAGTGTCCATATCGACGCCCAGGCCGGCAGTGGCGGCGAGGAGCGCGCCCGCGGCATCGGCAACGTTGTGGTCGCCGGGAACGGCCAGCGTCAACTCGCGCTCGACCCCGCCGAGCGTGAACCTGGTGCGAGTACCCAGATCGCGGTGGTCACTCGGCCCCAGCACCAGGTCGGCGTCACGAGCGGTACCGAAGGTGACCACGCGTGCACCGCGCTCCCGGGCAGCGGAGGCACACGCCCGGGCGCCGAGGTCGTCAGCCGACGCTACGAGAAGGCCACCCGGTGGCATGGTTCGGCAGAAGGCGTCGTAGGCGTGGGCGACCCGCTCCGCGGTGCCATAGAAGTCCAGGTGATCGGGCTGCACATTGGTGACCACGGCGACCTGAGGTCGATACGTGAGGAAGCTGCCGTCGCTCTCGTCTGCTTCGACGACGAACGAACTGCCCTGGCCGAGTGCGGCGTTGGTGCCAAGACGCGGGATGTCCGCACCGCACGCGAACGAGGGGTCGGCCCCCGCCGCGACCAGAGCAGTGGTGAGCATCGCGGTCGTGGTCGTCTTGCCGTTGGCCCCCGCGACGGCGACCGTGGTGTGACCGTGGGTGAGAGCGGCAAGTGCCTGCGCCCGGTGCAGCACCCGCAGCCCCGCGGCGCGGGCCGCCCGCAACTCAGGGTTGTCCTCGCGGACTGCGGAGGACACCACCACCGTGTCGGCTCCCCGCAGGTGAGCCGGATCGTGCCCGACCCTGACCCGCGCACCGGCGGAGAGCAACGCCTCAAGCACCGCCGAGTCCGCGGCATCCGAGCCCGACACTCGGACGCCATGCGCGAGGAACAGTCGCGCCACCGCCGACATCCCGGCGCCACCGGCGGCAATCAGGTGCACCGCGCCCAGGCTGGGCCAGGACGGCACCGATGCGGTGAAGTCGTAGCGCGTGGGCGGCAGCGCGGTCATGACTCCCTCATCGCACGCAGCACGAGGTCGGCCAGTCGCTCGTCACCGTCGCGATGGCCCGTGCTCGCGGCCGCCGCGCCCATCGTCTGCAACTGGTCGTCATCGAGTGCCGCAGGAATAATCGTGTCGACCACCCAGGCCTCGTCGACGGCCTCGTCGTCGACCAGCAGGCCGCCTCCGGCGGCAACCACCCCGCGGGCGTTGAGTCGCTGCTCCCCGTTACCGATCGGGAGCGGGACATACACCGCCGGGAGCCCGACGGCTGCGAGCTCGCACACCGTGCCCGCACCGGCCCGAGCCACGGCGAGATCCGCTGCGGCGTAGGCGAGGTCCATCCGGTCGCAGTACTCGATGGCGACGTACGGAGCACCAGGGACCGGCCCGTGGTCGGCCACCTTCCCGGTACCGGTGATGTGGAGCACTTGGACCCCGGCACCGGACAGCGCGGCCGCAGCCGCACCGAACGCGTCGTTGAGGCGCCGCGCACCCAGGGAGCCCCCGAACACCAGCACCGTCGGTGCATCGACGAGGCCGAACCGGCGACGGGCCTCGGCCCGGACCGCGGAGCGTTCGAGGGTGGCGATCTCGCGGCGGAGCGGCATCCCGGTCACGACGGCACGCGGCAGCCGGGTGCCGGCAAACGTGATCCCCACCGCCGCCGCCCCACGAGCGCCCACCCGGTTGGCCAGACCCGGCCGGGCGTTCTGCTCATGGACCACCACCGGCACCCCCCGTCGGCGTGCCGCCAGGTACGCGGGCGTCGCGACATACCCGCCGAAACCGATCACGACCTCGGCGGCCGTGCGGTCGAGTACCGCGCCGGCCGCCGCGACCGCCGAGCGGAGCGCGCTGGGCAGCCGGAGCGCCTCGGCGGAGGGCCGCCGGGGAAACGGCACCTTCGGGATCTCGTGAAGCGGCAGCCCCCGCTCCGGGACCAGGCGCGACTCGAGCCCGCTGGCGGTGCCGAGGGCCGCGACCTCGACCGACGGGTCGCGCCGTTGCAGGCACTCCGCGAGCGCCAGCAGGGGGGCCACGTGTCCAGCGGTACCCCCACCGGCCAGCAGCACCGACCGCGGCCCGGCGCCACTCATCGACGTCCCCGCCGCGACCGGACCGTCGCCGGGAGCACCGCGAGGCTCCGGCGAAGCGCCGACGACCGCGCTGACAGGGCCTCGGCGCAGCCCGGCTCACGGCGGGCGAAGGAGAGCAGGATGCCAAGCGCACCCATGGTCGTGATGAGCGAGGAGCCACCCGAGGAGACCAGCGGGAGTGGCACACCGATGACGGGCAGCAGGTTGATCACGGCTCCAATGTTGACCAGCGCCTGGACGAGGACCCAGGTCATCACCCCGGCGGTGACGATCCGCACGAACAGGTCGTCGGTGCGGCTTGCGAGACGAAGGCAGGCGAACGCCAGCACCCCGAGAAGCGTCAGGACGGCGACGGTGCCGGGCAAGCCGAGCTCCTCACCGATGATGGCGAAGATGAAGTCATTATGCGGCTCGGACAACAAGCCCCACTTCTCCCGACTCTGTCCGAGCCCGACTCCGAACCACCCCCCGTCGGCGAGGGCGAACCGGCCGTGGATCGGCTGGCGGGCGGCACCGTAGATGTCGACGTCGCGCCCCATCCACACGTCGAGCCGGCCGAGCCGGTTAGGACTGGTGACGACTGCAGCGACCACCGCCGCCAGTGTGGGTACGCCCAGGTAGAGGAAAAACCGCAGCGGCACGCCGGCGGCGAACAGCACCCCGGCGACGATCGCGGCAAGCACCAGCGCCGTGCCGATGTCGTGTCCGAGCACCACCAGCCCGATCCCCACCAACGCCACCGGGACCAGGTACGGGATGACGACGTGCGGGAAGGCGGTGAGGTGTCGGCGCTTCGCCGCGAGGATCGCTCCGCCGGTGAGTGCCAGCCCGACCTTGACCAACTCCGAGGGCTGCAGGGAGAACAACTGAAGGTCTAGCCAGTTGCGGTTGCCCTGGATCGTCACCCCGAGCCCGGTGGAGAGCACCAGCACTTGGAGGACGACGGCGAGCACCAGGATCGGCACCGCAAGAAACCGCCAGGCGCGAACCGGGATGCGCGAGGCGACCGCCAGCGCCACCGTGCCGACGGCGGCAAAACCTAACTGGCTGAAGAAGATCGAGTACGCCGACGAGGTTTCGCCGATCGAGACGACTGATGACGCGGACAGCACCATCACCAGCCCGAACACGACCAGCAGGCCGGTGACCCCGAGGATGAGGTAGTAGGTGGTGACCGGCGACTGGAGGTGCGCCAGCCTCGACCCGGTGGAGCCGGGCGATGCAGCGGCACGGGTCGGTGCCGTCGCGGTACTCACCGGCTACTCCTCGGCGGCGACGCGCCGGACCGCGCCGACGAAGGCGTCGCCGCGGGCGGCGTAGTTGTCGAACATGTCCATCGATGCGGCGGCCGGCGCGAGGAGCACCACATCACCCGCGCGAGCAAGCGCGAACGACTCCGCGACCACCTGGTCCATGGCCCCAGTGTCGGCGCGGGCGACGTCGACGACCGGAACATTAGGCGCGTGTCGGGCAAGCGCTGCGGAAATTGCCACCCGATCCCGCCCCAGCAGGACCACACCGCGCAGCCGAGGAGCCGCTTTCCTGACCAGATCGTCGACATCGGCTCCTTTGAGCAACCCGCCGGCAATCCAGACGACCCGGTCGTGGGCGGCGATGCTGGCCTCTGCGGCATGCGGGTTAGTGGCTTTGGAGTCGTCGATGAACCGGATGCCGCGCACAACGCCCGCATCGGCGGCCCGATGCGGGTCGGCTCGGAACCCGCGCAGCCCGGCGCGGACCGCAGCCGGGGGTACCCCGTGAGACCGGGCCAGCGCCGCAGCAGCCAGCGCATTCGCGACCAGGTGCGGAGCCGGCGCCGATGCGCCGCGGTGGAGGTCCTCGAGCGTGCCGAGCTCGGCCGCCGATGACTCCCGTTCGGTGACGAAAGCCCGGTCGGCGAGAATCCCGTCGACCAGACCGAGTTCGGAGATTGCCGGCACCCCGAGGGTGAACCCGACTGCACGGCATCCCTCCTGCACCTGCGCGCCCTCGACGAGCCGACGGGTCACCGGGTCCTCGACGTTGTACACGCAGGCAACTTCGGCGCCCTCGTAGACCAGGCCCTTGGCCTCGGTGTACGCGGTCAGCGACCCGTGCCAGTCGACATGGTCGGACGCCACGTTGAGACACCCGGCAGCTCGCGGCCGGATCGACCGAGACCAGTACAGCTGGAAACTCGACAGCTCAACGGCCAGCACGTCATGCGGCTGCGGATCCAGCACCACCTCGAGCAGCGGGGTGCCGACGTTCCCGGCGGTGGTGGTGCGTAGCCCAGCCGCGGCCAGCATGCCGGCGAGCAGCCGCACCGTGGTCGTCTTGCCGTTGGTTCCGGTCACGGTGAGCCACGGCGCCGCGCCCTCCCGGGGCCGCATCCGCCACGCCAACTCGACCTCACCCCACACCGGCACCCCGCCCGCCGCGGCACCAGCAAGGAGGGGCTGGCCCGGTGACCATCCCGGCGAGGTGACCACCAGGTCGACCGGCTCGCTCGGCGAGGCGTCGGCGGCGCCGTCGCCTAGACGCAGGCGCGCCCCGAGCACGTCGAGGATGTCGACGCGTTCGCTGAACGGGCTCCCGGGGCGCGGCGCGCTGCCGTCGACGACGGTGACCCGCGCGCCTCGCTCGAGCAGCGCGGTGGCGGCGGCGAACCCGCTGACCCCGAGCCCGGCGACCGTGACCCGCAGGCCCGACCAGTCGGCATCCCGGTGGGTGAGGGTGCGGAGCCGGCTGAGTGCTGCGGTCATCCGACGCCCACGACCCACTCGGCGTAGAACAGGCCAAGGCCGAGGGCAACGAAGAGCCCGGCGATGATCCAGAACCGGATGACGATGGTCACCTCATGCCATCCCATGAGCTCGAAATGGTGCTGCAGGGGCGCCATCTTGAACACCCGTCGTCCAGTGGTCTTGAACGACACCACCTGGATGATCACCGACAGGGTGATGGTGACGAACAGCCCGCCGAGGATGACGACGAGCAACTCGGTACGGCTGAGGATGGCCAAGCCGGCGATCGCCCCGCCGAGGGCCAGCGAGCCGGTGTCGCCCATGAAGATCTTGGCCGGCGACGCGTTCCACCAGAGAAAGCCGAAGCACGCTCCCATCGCGGCGGCGGCGACGATGGCGAGGTCGTGCGGGTCGCGCACCTCGTAGCACTTGGCCCCAGGGTTCCACTGGCAGTTCTGGTTGAACTGCCAGATACCGACCAGCACGTACGACGCGAACAACATCACCGACGACCCGGTGGCCAGGCCGTCGAGGCCGTCGGTGAGGTTGACCCCGTTGGACGTGCCCGCCACGATCAGGTTGGCCCAGATCACGAACAGCACCAGCCCGAGCCAGGCCCCTCCGAAGGCGAGGTCGAGGCGAGTGTCCCGGACGAACGAGATCGAGGTCGAGGCTGGGGTCCGGAACGATTCGTTCGGGAACTGCAGCGCGAGCACCGCGAAGACCACCGCGACCAGCGTCTGCCCGGCGAGCTTCTCCCGAGACCGGAGCCCGAGGCTGCGCTGCTTGCTGATCTTGATGTAGTCGTCGAGGAAACCGACCAGACCCAGGCCGGTCATCAGGAACAGCACCAGCAACCCGCTCACCGTGGGCAGGTCGGTGGTGACCAGGTGAGCGACCCCGTAGGCAACCAGTGAGCTGCCGACGATGACCGCGCCGCCCATGGTCGGCGTGCCGCGCTTGGTGTGGTGCGATGTCGGCCCGTCGTCGCGGATGAACTGGCCGTATCCACGGCGAACCAAGAACCGGATAAACATCGGCGTCCCGAGCAAGGAAACCACCAGGGAGACGACCGCGGCGATCAGCACGGCCCTCATGTCGGATCCTGCGACGTCGCCGCGGCCATCCGGTCCCCGAGCCACCGCAGCCCGGCATCCCGCGACGACTTGACCAGGACGATGTCGCCGGCGGCCAGCTCCGCGCGGACCAGCGCCTCGGCGGCCTCGACGTCGGCGACGGTACGCACCCGAGTGCCGGATGACGACCGGCCGCGGCCGCCCGGCCGCACCGCACCGGCCCGGGCGCCGTCGGCGATCGGCGCCGCCGCTCCGACCACGACCAGTTCGTCGATGCCGCAACCCACCGCAACCGAGCCCACCTCGGCGTGCAGCGCGTCGGACTCACCGCCCAACTCCAGCATGGCGCCGAGTATCGCCCAGGTCCGCCGACCCTCCCCCATCCGCTGGAGGGCGGCGAGCGCGGCCATCATCGACTCGGGATTGGCGTTATACGCGTCGTTCACCACGGTGACCCCGTCGGCTCGGTCGGTCACCTCCATCCGCCATCTGCTGTCCAGGGTCGCCGATTCGAGCGCATCACCGGCGTCGCCAAGCGACATGCCGACGTCGAGCGCTGCGGCGAGCACCGAGAGTGCGTTGCCGACCTGGTGCCGGCCGGCCACGGCGAGCCGGACGGTGCGCTGGCCCCCGGAGGTGGTGACCACGAACCGAGCGCGCCCGCTCCGGTCGAGTTCGACCTCGGAGGCACGAAGGTCGGCATCGGCACTCTCGCCGACGAGCACCACCCGGGCTGACGTGACTGCCGCCATCCCCCGCACGATCACATCGTCGGCGTTGAGTACCGCCAGGCCGTCCGCGGGAAGCGCGGTGACGAGCTCGGACTTCGCGGTGCCGATGGCCGCGCGCGAACCGAACTCGCCCAGGTGAGCTGAGCCGACGTTGAGCACCACGCCGACCCGAGGCGGCGCCACCTGGGTGAGGTGGGCGATGTGCCCCACCCCGCGAGCACCCATCTCGGCAACGAGATACCGAGTGTCGGGCCGCACCCGGCACACCGTGAGCGGCACGCCGACCTCGGAGTTGTAGGAGCCGACCGGGGCGACCGTCGGCGCATCCGACCGGAGGACGGCGCCGAGCAGGTCCTTCGTGGTCGTCTTGCCCGACGACCCGGTGATGCCGAGAACGATCAGCCCCGGCAGTGCGTCCACGACCGAGCGCGCCAGCCGGCCGAACGCCTGCTCGGTGTCGTGGACCAGCACGCACGGCACCCCAGGAACAGGTCGCTCGACGAGTGCCGCGACCGCGCCCTGACCGAGTGCGGACCGGGCGAAGTCGTGTCCGTCCGCCTGCGCGCCGGCGCGGGCGACAAAGAGGCCACCCGGCCCGGCCTCCCGCGAGTCGGTGGTCACCGGGCCGTCCACGACAACGGCCGCATCGGCATCCACGACCCGGCCACCGGTGGCGTCAGCCACGGCACCGAGAGTCATCGGGATCATCGGGTCGGCACCTCCGCTGCGCGGCGCAGGGCCGCGCGCAATTCGTCGCGATCGTCGAAGGGGTACACCGTGTCTCCTACCTGCTGTCCGATCTCATGGCCCTTCCCGACCACCGCGACGGTGGCGGCTGGACCGTCGGCCCAGACCGCGTCCACCGCGGCCCGGATCGCGGCCCGGCGGTCACCAACCTCGAGCACGATCACTGACCGCTGCCGGGCTACCGACTGCGCACCCGCCACGACCGCGGCCCGGATCGCGCCAGCGTCCTCCGAGCGGGGGTTGTCGTCGGTGACCACCACGATGTCGGCGACCGCAGCCGCCGCGTCGCCCATCCCCGGCCGCTTGTCGCGGTCGCGGTCGCCGCCGGCTCCGGTGACGCAGACCAGCCGGCCGGGAGTCGTCGGCCGCAGCGCGGTCAGGGCCGCCCGGATGGCGTCGGGCGTGTGCGCGAAGTCGACGATCGCTCGCGGCGCGAGCGCGCCCGTCGAGGCCCGGACCAGCTCCATCCGGCCGGGCACGTACGGCGGATGACGCACGGCCCGTTCGACCTCCCGGGCCGGCTCGCCGAGCCGGACGAGCGCGGCGGCCGCGAGCGCGGTGTTGGTGATGTTGAAGTCTCCGGGGAGGCCCGATCGCAGGGTCAGCAGCGCGCCGGGGCCGTGCAGCACGAACGCGGACGGGTCGTCATCCGACCGGGTCACGCGCCAATCGGCGTCGCCTCCGGCCCGCGTGGTCAGCGTCTCGACGGGGATGCCGCTGCCTGCGGCGAGCCGTCGGCCCCATTCGTCGTCGGTGCACACCACGCCGCGGCGGGCTCGCTCGGGAGTGAACAGCGACGCCTTGGCGGCGAAGTAGTCCTCCATGTCGGCGTGGAAGTCGAGATGATCTCGGGACAGGTTGGTGAACACCGCGACGTCGAAGCAGACCCCGTCAACGCGATGCTGGTCGAGTGCGTGACTGGACACCTCCATGACACAGCTGTCGAGGTCGCGCTCGGCCATCACCGCGAGCAGGCCGTGAAGTTCCGGGGCTTCGGGAGTGGTGCGGGCACTGCCCAGCCGCTCAGCGCCGATTCGAGTCTCCACCGTGCCGATCAGGCCGGGCCGGCGGCCGAGCGCGGTCAGCGCGGAGTGCAGCAGATACCCGACCGTGGTCTTGCCGTTGGTTCCGGTCACGCCGACCAGCCGAAGCGCCGTGCCCTCGGTGCCCATGATCCGCGCGGCCAGCGCACCGAGCACCGCCCGAGGACGGTCGACCACGACGAGCGGAACGTCGATATCGGCGGCCCGGCCCGCGCCTGCCGGGTCGGTGAGCACAGCACCGGCACCGGCCGCCACCGCCGCGGCGGCGAAGTCAGCGCCATGCACCCGAGCCCCTGGCAGCGCGGCATACAGATCGCCGGGCTGCACGGCCCGCGAGTCCAGCGTGACACCGGTGACGGCGACGTCGGTGTCGACCTCAGCGGCTCCGGCCAACCGGGCCAGGTCCACGAGCGGGACCGGATGCAGGGACGTCGGGCGGGGTGCGGGCACGACGTCTGACCCTACCCAAGGCGGCGGGGTTGACCGTCCCGGAGGAGGGTGGGGTCGGCACGTGCCTCGTCCGGGTCCACGGTGACGCGCACCTTCGGTGCCGTGGCACCCGTCGGGGGGATGCCGAGCTCCTGTAACGCGTAGGTGGTCAACTGCTGGTACACCGGCCCGGCCACGTAGCCGCCGAAGAACGGGTAGCGCGGCTTGTGCACAATCACCGCGACCACGATCTGCGGGTCGTCGGCCGGTGCGTAGCCGATGAAACTCGCCGTGCTGCCGTTGTACCGCCCGGCCGCGGCGTCGAAATAGTCGGCAGTCCCGGTCTTGCCGGCCACCCGGTAGCCCGCGATCTGGGCCTCCTCCGCCGTGCCGTCCGGGCCGACGACACCCTCGAGCATGACGCTGACCTGGTCGGCGGTCTCGGTCGACACCACTCTGGCGGTCTCCGACGCCGGCGCCTCGTGCACCGTGCCGTCGGCATCGACGACCCGGTCAACCAGCCGCGGCGCCACTCGCACACCGCCGTTCGCGATGGTCTGGAACACCGATGCCGCCTGGATCGCGGTGACGGAGAGCCCTTGTCCGAAGGACACCGTGGAGCGCTGGGTGCCGCTCCACTGCGACGCCGGGTCCAACAGGCCGGCGGACTCCCCCGGGTAGCCGGTACCCGAGCGCTGGCCAAGCCCGAAGGTGCGGAAATAGCGCTCCAGGGTCGCCGGCTTCATCGTCTCGCTCACCAGCATCGTGCCGATGTTGCTGGACTCGGCCAGCGTTCCTGCCACCGTCCGGTAGAGCGTGGGGTGGTCATGGCTGTCCTTGAACGAGGTGTCGTACCGCTTCATCCGGTTGGGGATGACGACCGGCGTGCCGGGCGTGACCGTCTTCTCTTCCAGCGCCGCGGCCACCGTCATGATCTTTGCGGTCGACCCCGGTTCGAATACCTCCGAGAACGCGACATTGCCGAGCCGGACTCCCTGCTTTCCGACGTCGGTGTTCGGGTCGAAGGTGGGGTACGACGCCACCGCCAGCAGGGCACCGGTCTTCGCGTTCATCACCAGGGCGGTGCCGGACTCGGCCTTGGTGTCCTGGATCCGCTGCGCGATGGCGTTCTGCGCGTACCACTGCACGCTGGAGTCGATCGTCAGATGCACGTCACGGCCATCGACCGCCGGCTGGATCCGGTTCTCGCCCGCCGGGATCCCGGTTCCGTCGCGGCCCACCTCGACGGTGCGCCGACCCGGGGTGCCACGCAGCACGTCGTCGGCCATCACCTCGACACCGCCACCCGGCGTTCCGTCATCCTGGAGATAGCCGACCAGCGATGCGGTGGTGGTGCCCTGCGGGTAGATCCGCTCGGCCCGGGTTTCGCGCCGGTCCCGGTTGATGCCGGGGATGCCGAGGTCGGAGATGCGGTTCCAGGTCACCGGCGTGACGTCGCGGCTCAGCACCTGGTATCGGGCGGTCCCGGTCAGTGCCGTGACCAACTCCGGTACCGGAGTGCGCAGCAGCGGCGAGAGCTTGGTGGCTGCAGCTCGGACCGCGGCTGCGGCGGTGTCCGGTGCGCACCTCGGCGCGGTGGTGCCGTAGGTGCAGACCGCGGTCTGGTCGGCCACCACGACTTCGCGGACTGCGCTCGACGCCAGCACCGTGCCGTCCGCGGCGAGCACCTGGCCGCGCAGGGCCGGCACCACCTGAGACGTAAGGCGGCGGTCTTGCGCCGCAACCGCCACAGCCTCGGCGTCAAGCCCTTGAAGCCGCACCAGCTGGGCGCCGAACACGCTGAGCACGAAGAACGCCGCCACCGTCAGGGTCCGCATCCGTGAACGGGGGTTGCCGCCGGACGGGCGCTGCGCTCGGCGTGCGCGGCGACGCGGCGGGCCACCCCGGCCAGCGCGGGTGCGGTCCGGCGCACGACGACCCGAACCAGTCCGTGGTGTCGACTTCGATGAGCCACGACGGGGTGTCGACTTCGATGAACCACGACGGGCCCCGACCGGACGCGCAGCAGCAGTCCCCGATGCCGCGCGGGCCCGCGGAGTGGTGGTGCCGGCGCCGGTGGAAGCGGCGCGCGGCGTACGTGGAGCCGGCGTCGTTCGTGAAGCTGCCCCTCGGGTCGTGCCTCTCGAGGCCGCCCCACGGGTCGTGGTTCGTGGCGCTGCCGCCCGGGCTGTGCCTCTCGGGGCCGCCCCTCGGGTCGTGGTTCGTGGCGCTGCCGCCCGGGCTGGGGCGACCCGCGCGGGTTTTCCCGGCACCACCGGAGGCCGGCGGCTCACGGCGCACCAGGTGGCGACGGCGATGGTGACCTCGTGGGCGCCGACGCCGACGGGCTCGGCGACGGAGCTGACGCCGCGATCGCCGGGGCCGATGGCGCCGCGGTGGGCCGGGCCGGTCTCGAGGACTCGGTGACGACTCGGAAAGTCTGGTCCGCCACCGCTGGCTCAGCGACCCCGAGTACCGCCCCATCGGACAGGCGAAGGAATGCTGCGGAACCGGCGGGCACCATGCCGAGCTCGCGGGCCCGGCGGGCCAACGGCCCCGGCCCGGAGACAGCCTGCACGGACTGGCGCAGCGCGTCTTGGGTGTCGGCCAACTCGTCTGAGTGCCGCTGGAGGTCACGCATGGTGTAGGCCCCGGTGGCCATCGTCGTGTTGAGCACCAGGGCAGCAATCGTTCCGCCAAGCAGCAGCACGGCGCAGACGAGGAAGAACCAACCGTTTCCACCGGAGGCGGGTGGGGCCACGACCCGCAGCCTCCGACCAGGCTCGGTGACCCGGCGAGGCTGGCTGCGGTGCGCCGTACGCGCCGACGCGAACTGGCTCATCCGGTCACCGCCGGAAGTCGCTCGGCGGCACGCAGGCGTACCGACGCTGACCGCGGGTTTCGTTCCTGCTCCGTCGCGGACGCCTGCTCGGCTCCCCGGGTCAGCAGACGCAGGCGCGGCGCGTGCTCGGGCAACTCGACCGGCATCCCGGCTGGGGTTCGGCTCCGGGCCGCGTCGACAAACGCCCGCTTGGTGATCCGATCCTCGAGTGAGTGGTAGGACAGCACGACCAGCCGACCGCCGGGGGCGAGGGCGTCGATCGCCGAGGCGACGGCGCGGCCCCAGACCTCGAGCTCGGCGTTGACCTCGATCCGCAGCGCCTGGAAGGTGCGCTTGGCGGGGTGTCCGCCGGTGCGCTGGGAGGCCGCCGGGACGGCATCCCGCAGCACCTCGACGAGGTGTGCCGACCTGGTGAACGGCGTCCGCTCGCGCTCGCGGACCACGGCTGCGGCGATTCGGCCGGCGAATCGCTCCTCGCCATAGGTACGGAGCACTCGGGCCAGGTCTCCGGCGGGGTAGGTGTTGAGCACCTCGGCGGCGGTGAGCCCGGTGGACTGGTCCATTCGCATGTCGAGCGGCGCGTCGGCGCGGTAGGCGAATCCCCGGTCGGACTCGTCCAGTTGCAGGGACGACACACCGAGGTCGAAGAGGATGCCGCGCGCGGCACCGTCGGCCCGCTCCGCCAGCACGTCGGCGATCTCGTCATAGACGGCGTGCACCGCGACGAACCGGGTTCCGAAACCGGCGAGTCGCTCACTGGCCATGGCGACGGCCTCCGGGTCGCGGTCGAGCCCGATCACCCGCGCTGCCGGGCAGCGGCGCAACAGGGCTTCGGCGTGTCCGCCCATGCCGAGAGTTCCATCGACGCAGATCGCGCCAT
Organism: Dermatophilaceae bacterium; assembly: GCA_051657745.1. Lineage (GTDB taxonomy): Bacteria > Actinomycetota > Actinomycetes > Actinomycetales > Dermatophilaceae > JBOFLG01. Next base: position 22,237 of record JBOFLG010000124.1, read on the forward strand.
CGACACGCAGCCCCGGCTCGAGTAACTCGACGACACGGTCGAGCAGTACTGGTACGTGTCGATGCTCCGCTGGTCCTCGCGTGCTCATCGTCCTCCTCGGGTCACGCCGTGTCGCGTCGGTGGTGGTGCAGTGCGACCCGGCAGCGGGTCCCCATCCGAACCGGGCCCGGCGCGGGGGAAGTCGCGTCGGGATCCGGGTCGGCTGGAGGCCGGCGGTCGGGTCGTCGGTGGCAGGGGAACGAGGCGATCTACAGGCCTGGAACTACCTCCTCCCCCGGTACGGAGTAGGCGGAGTAGGCGGGCATGACCTCGTCGAGGTAGGCAGCCCAGGCCGCGGAGTCCCACACCTCGAGGCGGGTCCCGTTGCCGATCACCGTGCACTCCTTCTCCAAGCGGGCGTATGTACGTAGGGGCGCGGGAAGAGTGACCCGGCCCTGGCGGTCTGGCACGTCAGGGTGAGCGCTGGCCCGGAAGATCCGGACGAAATCGCGTACCTGCTTCGACGAGCCGGGCGCCGACTGCATCAAGGCTGAGATGCGGTGGAACTCGGCAGTCGGAAACACATACAGACATCCCTCCTGGCCGGTCGTAATGACCAAGCCGTCCGCCAATGCCGACCGAAATCGCGCAGGGAGAAAGAGTCGCCCCTTCTCGTCGAGCCGCGGAGTGTGGGTGCCAAGGAACTCCTCCATGGGCACCGCCTTCCTCGACCCGCTCGGGCTGCAGCCTCGCTCCGATGTGCTCCACATTACTCCACTCCCACCCCCCAATGTCCGCAGATTGCGGCTTCTTGACGTCTTTCCGTCACAGACGACCAGGTCAAAGTGGGTGGAGCGCAGTGGGGCGCTGCGCGCGTGTCGTGCGCTCCCCGGGACGGTGTCCACCGTTGACTCGAGTGCTGCACGCAGCAGCGCCCGCGGCCGCACTCACACCCCGGCATCACTGCGGGAGCCAGGTGGGGAACTGTGGCGCACCGGCATCGCACCGCCGTCGCCGTGGTGCGACATAATCCACAAGACTGCGGGCGACAACGGCGTCGTTCGCTGTCTCGACGCCGACGAAGGGCACCAGGTGAGCGAACTGGAACAGCACCGCCGGGCCACGTCATCGCTGAACCCGACAGCCCCGCTCGGTGCGTCGCTCGACCAGGTTCTCCAGGTGTCCGCCTCGCTGGCCGCCGCGATGAACTCCGTTGTCGAAGGCAAGCAGACGGTCGTTCGCACCGCCATCACCGTGCTCCTGGCCGAAGGCCACCTCCTGGTGGAGGACGTTCCCGGAGTGGGAAAGACCCTGCTCGCCAAGGCCCTGGCGCGGTCGATCGACTGCTCCGTCCGCCGAGTCCAGTTCACGCCCGACCTCCTCCCGAGCGACATCACCGGCATCTCGGTGTTCAACCAGGACGTCCGCGACTTCGAGTTCCGGCCCGGCGCGGTGTTCGCCAACGTCGTGATCGGCGACGAGATCAACCGCGCCTCGCCGAAAACCCAGAGCGCCCTGCTGGAGTCGATGGCGGAGGGTCAGGTCACGGTCGACGGCAGGACGTACTCCGTGCCACGCCCGTTCATCGTCGTGGCGACGCAGAACCCGATCGAGATGGAGGGCACCTACCCGCTCCCTGAGGCGCAACGCGACCGCTTCATGACCCGCATCTCAATGGGCTACCCGTCCGCACCCGCCGAACTGGCGATGCTGGACCACCAGGGAGCGTCCTCACCACTGGACGACCTGCGGCCCGTGACCGACGCATCGACGGTGTCCGCCATGATCGCGGCCGTCCGACGCGTCCACGCCTCCCCCGCCGTGCGGCAGTACGCCGTCGACCTCGCCCAGGCAAGCCGGGTCAGCCCGGCGTTACGGCTCGGCGCCTCCCCACGCGCGACGCTGCACTTGCTGCGGGCAGCGCGTGCGCATGCCGCGCTCGCCGGCCGGGACCACGTCCTGCCGGATGACGTCCAGCAGGTGGCGGTGGCCGTGCTGGCCCATCGACTGATCCCGACCGGCGAGAGCCACATGGCGCGACGGACCACCGTCGACATCGTCAGCGACCTGCTCCACCGGGTCCGCGTTCCGGCCCCCACCCGCTGAGGCTGCCCGTGGATACCCTGCGGCGATCGCTCACCCGTCGTGGCGTCGCCTTCGCGAGCAGCGGGCTCGTTCTCGTCCTGGCTGGCGTCCTGCTCAGCCAACCAGACGCCACCCGAGTTGGGGTCCTCCTGCTCACTCTCGTCACCGTGGCGCAGATCCTGGTCCGGCGGCACGGGCTCGGCCTCGACGTCCGGCGCACGGTCGCGCCGGGTCGGGTGCACATCGACGAGCCGGCAGTCGTCACTGTCGAGATCCGCACCACCGAGTCCTCGACGTCACCGGTGCTCCTGGCTGAGGAGTTGATCGCGGCTGATCCCGGCAACCGCCCACGCTTCGTCATCCCCCCGATGCGCGCGGGCCAGTCGCTGGCGATCGACTACCGTGTGCGCTCACCCGCGCGCGGCACACACCGGCTCGGGCCGCTGTCGGTGCGGGTCCGCGACCCATTCGGTCTCGCCGAGCGTGCCGCAGCCGCGACCAGCAACACCGACCTGGTGGTGCTGCCTCGCGTGGTCCCACTGCCCACCGGACGCTCGCTCGGCAATGCCGTCGGCGCCGACGGCAGCATCCCGCACCTGGTCTCATTGAACGGCGAGGACGACCAGACGGTTCGGGAATACCGGGACGGTGACGACCTCCGGCGCATCCACTGGCCCGCCAGCGCACGAACCGGACACCTGATGATGCGTCAGGATGATCGACCAGCGAAACGACGCGCAATCCTCCTGCTCGACACGCGACGCTCCGCCCATGGTGGCCACGGTCGTCACGGCTCGTTGGAGTGGGTGGTGACCATGACCGCGTCGATGCTGTCGCATCTTGTCGGCGCGGGGTACGCCGCCCACCTGCTCACCGCAGATCCCGGTGCGCACCACGACGACACCCTGGACCAGGCACTCGACTCCCTGGCCCGGGTCGGCTACAGCGACGACGACGGCCTGCGTGCCGTACTGCACGCGGCCAGCGGACCTACCGGTGGCGGTGGCCTGGTCGCCTACATCGGCGGGCCGCTCACCAGCGAGGACGCGCGTGTCCTCGCCGGTCTCCGGCACTCAGGCTCACCGGCAGTCGCCCTCGTGGTCGAACCAGCGACGTTCAGCGGCCAACCCACTGCGGCGCATCTCGCCGAACCGGCCAGAGCGACGGTCGCGGTCCTGCGCACCTCCGGGTGGTCGGCCAGCACTGTCGACCGCCACGTGACACCAGCGGCCGCGTGGTCCACCGTGGTCGGCAGTCGACACGCCGACGGTGACCTCATGGAGGCTCGGTGAATCGCGCTCGCCCGATCCCGGCGGTGATTGGTGCCGGCGCCAGCATCGCGGTCATGCTGCCGCTACGCACCCTGTTCGCCCCGACCACCTGGGTGTGGCCGGCAGTGGTCGCGGTGGCGGCGGTGGTCGCCACCGGTATCGCCGCCCGCAGATTCGTCGCACTCCGTTCGGGCGTTCTCGCCATCCAGGCGGCGGTTCTTCTGCTTGCCTCGTGGTGGCTGCACCTGGACGGACATCTCGTCGCCGGTGTGCTGCCGACCGGCGACACCGTGCGTGCCTCGGGAGAACTCCTCGGGGAGGCATACCGCACGGCGATCCAATACCGCGCGCCGGCGCCCACCAGCCCCGGCGTCGCCTTCGCGCTCACCGTGCTCGTCGGGCTGACCGCGCTGGCCGTCGACGCCACCGCTACGACATTCCGCAATCCAGCGCTTGCCGGGGTGCCATTGCTCGCTGCGTTCCTCACCGCCGCGGCCAACTCCGCCGGTGGTCTATCGGCGTGGCTTCTGCTCCCGCCGGCCATCTGCTGGCTTGGGCTGGTCCACGGTGAGGGGCTGCGGGCCGTCCGCGGATGGGGTGCCGGGGCGCTCCCGACATCCGCTCCGCTCGCCGACTCCACCGACGCCTTCGCCGCCATCGGGCGAGCGGTCGGCGCGACCGCACTCGCAGCGGCAGTCGTCGTGCCCGCCGCCATCCCGCACTTTCCGGCGACCTTTCTCGCTGACGGGCTCGGCACCAGCGACACCGGGCGCAGTGCGGCCGGTGGGGTCGGCGGCGACGTCCGGCTGTCCACGACCATCGACATCGCCCGCGACCTTGGCGACCTTTCCGAGGCCCCGGTTCTCGTCTACCGCACCACGGCCGAGAACCCACCGCCATTACGGGTGAGTGTCCTGGACCTCTACCGCCGCGGCCGGTGGCAGGCGTCATCCGACCTCACGAACGTTTCCCTGCCCACGCGGTTGCCCAGCACCGAGGTCAACCCGGAGGTGGAGCGGGCGAAGGAGCAGATCAGCGTCGAGATCAACCGGATCGGTCGGCCCCAGGTCGCACTTCCGGCCAGCGTGTCTGGCACCAACTTTCCCGACGGATCGTGGCGGGTTACCGGCGCCGGCGTGGTGGAACTGACCCGCCAGGTGGCGGAGTACACCGCCGAATTCACCGTTGCGGCCCCCACGGACGCCCAGTTTGGCGCCGCCCTCGCGCCGCCCGCACCACAGCGCGACGACCTGGCTCTCGACCCCCGAGCCGAGCAGCCAGTCCGTGAGCTTCTTGCCGATGTCACCGACGAGGGCGACTCAGCGCTGACCGTCGCACGCAAGATTCAGTCGCACCTGCGTGGGCCGCTGTACTCGTACTCACTCGAACTCGCCGACGAGACGGGCGCTGGACGCCGGGCGGAAGAACCACTGGCGCAGTTCCTCCGAACCCGGCGCGGATACTGCGTCCAGTTCACCACGGCGATGATTATGCTCTCCCGCGCGGCCGGCATCCCTGCTCGCATGGCGGCCGGGTTTCTGCCCGGGTCGACCGACAGGGACCGGCGCGTAGTCCGGGCCTCTGACGCTCATGCGTGGCCCGAACTGTACTTCGGCGGCCTCGGCTGGGTGCGATTCGAGCCGACCCCAGGCGCCCGCAGCGGGACCGCACCGACGTACACCGAACCGGCCGGTACCGGCGCCGAGGCGGCCTCACCATCGCCGACGACGGCGCCCACCACCAGCGCAGCACCGACCCGTTCCTCCGGAGAGAACGACCCGAGCGAGGCGGACGACACTGTCGCGGACGTGGGCGCCGCCGGGGCCGTTGCCACCATGCGTGAGCACCTGGCGGTCGTCGTCGGCGTCCTGTGTGCCGGCCTCAGCCTCGGCGCGATTCCTGGTGCCGCCTGGCTCACCCGACGCCGCGCCCGACGCCACGCTCATAATGACGCCGAACGCGTTGAGGTCCAATGGAGTTCGCTGCTCATGCGCCTGAAGGACGTCGGTCTGGTTCCACCCGACGGCGCGACGCCACGACAGGCGTCGCACGCCATCAGCCAGGACACGCCACTCAGCGCCAGCGAGAACGAGGCGTTGGGCCGGGTCGTGTCCACCCTCGAACGGGCTCGGTACGCGGCACCCGGCACAGGAACACTGCCGGATGTCGCCGCAGATGCCCGCACCGTGCGGCGCGCTGTGTTCACGCGCCGAGGTCGCCGCGACCGGATCCGTGCGTTCCTGCTACCCGAGGAGGGGCGTCAACGATGGCGACACTGGTCGGCCACGCTGAGCCGACGCATCGCCGGGTCGGCACACGCAGTTCGGGACATCCGACTATGGCGGCAATAGCCGACCGAACGGGCACGAGAATGGCCACCGCGTACAGTGCCGGCCTCAGTCGAGGTAATCGCGCAGGGCCTGGCTGCGGCTCGGGTGGCGCAACTTGCTCATGGTTTTGGACTCGATCTGCCGGATCCGCTCGCGGGTCACACCGTAAACCTTGCCAATCTCGTCCAGCGTCTTGGGCTGCCCGTCGGTCAGACCGAACCGCATCGACACCACGCCCGCCTCGCGCTCGGAGAGCGTGTCGAGGACGCTGTGCAACTGCTCCTGGAGGAGCGTAAAACTCACGGCATCTGCCGGGACGACTGCCTCGGAGTCCTCGATCAGGTCGCCGAACTCGCTGTCGCCGTCTTCACCGAGGGGAGTGTGGAGCGAAATGGGCTCGCGGCCGTACTTCTGGACCTCGACGACCTTCTCGGGGGTCATGTCGAGTTCTTTTGCGAGCTCCTCCGGGGTGGGCTCGCGCCCGAGGTCCTGGAGCATCTGGCGCTGGACTCGGGCCAACTTGTTGATGACCTCGACCATGTGCACCGGGATCCGGATGGTGCGGGCCTGATCTGCCATCGCCCGGGTGATCGCTTGGCGGATCCACCAGGTCGCGTAGGTCGAGAACTTGTAGCCCTTGGTGTAGTCGAACTTCTCGACCGCGCGAATCAGCCCGAGGTTCCCCTCCTGGATCAGGTCGAGGAAGAGCATGCCGCGACCGGTGTACCGCTTGGCAAGGCTGACGACGAGCCGGAGGTTTGCCTCCAACAGGTGGTTCTTCGCCTTCTTACCGTCCTGGGCGATCCACCACAGCTCGCGCTTGACCTTCATATCCATCTTCTCGCCCGAGTTCAGCTTCTCCTCGGCGAACAACCCCGCCTCGATGCGCTTGGCGAGCTCGACCTCCTGCTCGGCGTTGAGCAGGGCGACCTTCCCGATCTGCTTGAGGTAGTCCTTGACGGGGTCAGCCGTCGCGCCCGCAGTCACGACCTGCTGGGCGGGCGCGTCGTCCTCGTCGTCGTCCCGGATGACGAAGCCAGCCTCTTCAGCCTCGTCGTCACCCTTCGCCGTGGCCGCCGAGCCAGCAACCGTGTCACCAGTCGTCGGGCCGTTGTCAGTGCCCACAGCCGCACCGCGCTCACCATCGACACCCGGCCCCGCTGCCTCGTCTGGGCTCTCGGTGTCGGCTGGCGCGTTCGACCCGGAGCCAGCACGTCGGGCCGTCGAACCCTTCGTCTCTGCGCTCGCAGATTTTCGAGTGCTCGCGCCCCGCCCGCCCCCGGACTTGCTGGCCTTGGCTGCCGGTTCGGTGGTCGCCGAACGCTGGGCCCCGCCCGACGTACTCGTGGTGTCGCCCTTGGTTCGTGCGCTGGCGCGCTTGGTGGTCGTGGTCCGCGCGGCGGCGACCGCACCCACCGTGGCATCGACGCTGACCGTGATGCCATGGTCACCCAGGGCCCGGAGCACCACCCGCCCCCGCGCAACGTGGACGTCAGCGGCACGCAAAGCGTCTGCGACCTCCTCGCCAGTCACCGAGCCGGCCGTGCGCCCCTTGCGCACCAGCGCTTGGAGAGCGGTGTGGGCGAACTCGGGCGGGAGCGCACTAGGTTCGGACGTGGTGCGGGACACAGGCGACACCGATGACCTTTCGTCGCGGGGACCACTGAGCGTCACGGTTCGTAAACGTGAGCCGGGGCGGAGGCTGTCCTGGACTGCACCCGGGCGTCCCGCTCGGGTCCGTCGGCGACGACAGCCAGGTGTACGTCACCATTATAAAGCGCGCACGTGGTCGGAGACACTGCGGCCGCCAGCTCAGGCTCATCCCTTGACTGCGAGAACCGCACACGGGGCGTCCAGCAGGATGCGCTGGGCGTTCGACCCAAGGATCAGTTTGCCTACCGGTGTGCGGCGACGCAGGCCGATCACGATGAGGTCGGCGTCAGTCTCGTCGGCAACCGCAATGAGATCCTCGGCGGGTTCGTTGCCCCGGATCAACTCACGGACCTCGACGTCAACACCATCCCGCTCCATGTCGTCGGCGGCGCGGCGCAACTCGTCGTCGGCCGCGCGGGCCGCATGCTCGTCGAGGCCTCGACCCCCGCGGTTGCTGTGAATGACAACGAGCCGGGCCTTCCGGGTCCGCGCCTCTGCGGTTGCCCGGCTCAGCGCCGCGCGGCCCTCTTTGGTCGGGACGAAGCCGACGACGATCGTCACGTGCCCTCCTGCGGCCCGACGGTGGGTTGAGCGGAAGGACTGAGGCTACCGCAGCGGTTGCGGTGACCCGGATCGAGTACGCCGCGAAGCAATGTACCGACGCGGTCGATCTCGACGAGGAAACCGTCGTGCCCATGCTCGGAGTCGATGACGTGCAGGGTCGAACCCGGGTGTGCCTCAGCGAGTTCCGCGGAAAGGCGCGTCGGGTAGAGCCGGTCCGTGGAGACTGCGGCGACGTGCAACTCACCATCGAACGCGGACAGCGACGAACGCCATCCGCCGCGGCCTCGGCCGATGTCGTGACTGTTCATGGCTTCAGTCAGGACGACGTAACTGTTCGCGTCAAACCGCTGCGCAAGTTTGCCGGCGTGATGGTCCAGGTAACTCTCTACGTCGTAGCGACCATCCCGGCCAAGTGGATCCTCCCCTGGCCGCGGACGGCGCCCGAACCGCTCGTCCAGTTCGCGTTCGGTGCGATACGTAGCCTGGGCAACCCGGCGGGCGATGCCAAGACCGGCCACCGGCGGCTCGTGGTCGTAGTAGTCGCCGTCCCGGAAGCGCGGATCGCTGCGGATGGCCAGCACTTGCGGCCGGCACCAGGCGATCTGATCCGCTGTGGCGTACCCACTGGACGCCAGGACAACCGCGCGATCCACCCGACGCGGATGGGTGACTGCCCATTCCAGCGCTCGCATGCCGCCCATCGACCCGCCGAGGACTGCACGCCACCGTCCGATGCCGAGCGCGTCGGCGAGCGCCGCCTCAGCAGCGACCTGGTCACGAATAGTGATGAACGGGAAGCGACCGGCCCACGGTCGCCCGTCGGGGGCCAGCGAGGACGGGCCGGTGCTGCCCTGGCACCCGCCCAGCACATTGCTCGCGACGACGTAGAACCGGTCGGTGTCCAGTGGTGCCCCAGGCCCGATCAGCGTCGGCCACCATCCTGGCGACGGGTGTCCAGGCCCTGCCTCACCGACGACATGGCTGTCGCCGGTGAGCGCATGCTCGACGAGGACCGCGTTGTCGCCTGACGGCGCAAGAGTCCCCCACGTCTCGTAGGCGATGACCGCGTCGCGGACAACTCCGCCGCGTTCGAGCGGAAGGTCGCCGACGGCCTCGAACTGACGATCGCCCACCGGGTCGCCCGGGCTCCACCACGCTCGCGCCCCCTGCTCGACCGTAGACGTCATGAAAACTCCTTGCCGAGTCGCGCTTGCCATGCCCGGACGACGTGGCCGGGTCATCACCCGGGGCACCCCATCGCGAGGAGGGTTGCCGCTCAGCGAGCCGGGGCTGTGTGCTGAGACTCATGACCTGGCCCAAATCGTACCCGTACGCCTGATCGCGAGACAGGGCACACACGCTGAGTGATCAGGCCGCTCCCCATGCACCGCGGGTCGTCATCCAGCACGGTTGGCCCGGGCATTGGTGCTGCCTGAGTCGATGCTCCGAGCTGAACGGGGTGCCGGTGGCGCCGTCGCACTATCGAGGAGACGAAGGAGGAGTAGGCCCAGTCGGTAGTCCGGCACCAGTCGAAGCGCCCGGCTGACACCGGCCCGGGCCTGCGCGCCGTCGCCGCCGATCCAGACCAGGTGTGCCGTCACTGTGCAGATTGCGGCCGCCTCTGCCGGGCAATCGTCAGGCACCGATCGACACACTCTGAGGAGGCGAGCGATCACCGCGTCCCGGCTTCGAACATCGGCACACCACGAGGGCAACCGACGGTCCACGAGAGCCAGTACCTCCGGGGCGACCGCCGCGGTCGGCAGCGACCCCGAGGCGAGCCGGGCGAGCAGCCCATCGCGCCAGGGCAGGTCGGTCAACCCCAGTGCGGCGTCTGCGACGTCGACCGGCCGTAGCGGAGCGCGGGGACCGGCCTCCTGAGGCGACCTGCCCAGGATCCGAGCCCACGCCCGAGCGCTGCGCCCGCGTCGAGTGACCTCGGCAAGTAGCGCTCGCTGGCGCACCAGGCTGCCGACCTCACCCGCTGCGGAGTCGGCTTCGACCGCCCGGTCGAGCGCGGCCCGCGACGCCAGCGGCGAGCGACCACCCATCACCATCCCGACCACGGCTGGAACGTCCTCCGGGGCCGGGACCGGCTGGCCCCCGCCCGGACCGCAGCACGCTTCGGAACAGAGCAGAGAGGCGAACCGGCCAGCGTGAACGACGAGCGCATCGACCACCTCGACCTGGGCGCCGCCGAAGCGCTCGACGAGGTCCCGCAGGAGTGGCGCGGAACTGCCAGCGACCTCGCCTTCGTAGCCGACGAGGGTGACGTGAGTCGGATGCTGGTCGAGCACCGGGCCCACCACGGATTCCGCCGCGTATGCGACATCCTGCTGGTCCGGGATGTCAACGCGAGCGACCATACCCACCACCCCGCCCACGAGCGTGACCACGACAACGCTGTCAGTGGGGTGGTAACCGAGCTGGTACGGAAGGAACGCGGCAACCTCGCCGGGGCCGCGCAGAGTGATGGTTGTCGTCATCCCCCGAGAGTTGCCGATCAGCAGGCCCGGTGGCGCACCCTGCGCGGGTCGTCGCCGGATCTGTGGATGACCGACGCGCCGACGCCAGGCCTGTGGACGACCAGCAGCGCGTCAGTCGACCACGTGACCTGGCACCGTGGGGCCGCTGACCGGGTGGGAACGCTCCCAGGAGAGATACGACTCGGTTTCCTCGACGAAACGGGCCGCCAACCACCCGACGACGAGGGCGTCGTCGGCAAGGCCGAGCGGCCCGAGCAGCACCTCGGGCACGAAGTCGAACGGTGACACCAGATAGCCGAGCGCCACCAGCACCATCACCAACCGGCCGGTCGAGGTACCGGGGTACTCCCGGCGCAGCGTCGCCCTGATCAGGCGCGGAACGGCGCCGACCCGCTCACCGATCGACGGCCCCCCGGGACGAGCAGCGAGACGGACAGCGCGAAACACCGAGCTCACCGAGGCGAGCCGACTGGTACGGGCCACGAGGCCGACCTCCTCAACCGTGACAAGCGACCGGTGCCGCTCCTACGACGACGAACAACGACGGCGCCCGCCGCCTTCCCGAGCAGTTACGCCGGGCCTATTAGGCCCGAGGATGAACCGGGGAACTCACGGCGGGCATGGCCGGCGACCCGGTGCAGCATCCAGGCATCGAGACCGCCGCCCACCGCGCCGCCGACCACCGGAACGAACCGGCCAAGCTTGGCCAGGCCGGAACGGCTCGCGGTGGCGATGATCCGAAAGGCGATGCCCTTGTTGACGACCATCAGCGCCGGTCCGGGGAGCCGCTGGGCGGCGAGGTTCGTCATCCGCCCGGTCGGCACGACCGCCCCGGCCTTGCGCACCAACTCGTCGGCATCGGCGCCGACCAGGGTGAGCAGCACGGCCGTCCGAATGTGCGGGTCGGCGATGTCGTGCCCACGCAGCCGCGCGACCGCCGCCGTCATCCGGGTGGCGAGCAGGTAGAACCCGAGGGCGTTGGCCGGGAGGGCCACCGGCAGAGTGAAAAAGCCCCCGACGCCGGTCGCGAAGCCACTCACCCCGGCCATCGTCATATGCCGCCGGATGACGGCCGCAGCCGCCTGTTCCGGGTCTCCCCCCGCAGCCGCCAGCGCGGTGTCGGCGACCGCCGCCGCCGACGCGAAGGTGCCCCTGCCGTCGATGCCCAGGGCCAGAAGTTGGTCAGCAAACCTCGTCGCTAGATCATCCACGAACCCGGCCTCGCTCTGGGGGGCCTGGGCCTTCTCGAGCACTCCTCGCGCGCCGCCGCCAACTGCCACTTGTCACTCCTCACGTCACGGTGACCGGTCATCGATGCCGGGCTTCCGTCATCCTCGCACGCTACCGAGGCGGCTCATCGGACCCAGCCAGCCGGCGTCACGAACGGACCGCGACCGCAACGAGAGTCCCCGTCGCGTTCGGCACGTCGTCCGGGCCGGGGATGACGTGGCGCGCGGTGACGGTGAACC